>JALUMP010000053.1 GCA_027039745.1 Candidatus Parcubacteria bacterium | reverse complement strand
ATTATTAACAATAAAAACATAATAATCCCATCATTCTTTTATTTTATATTCAAAATCCTTTCATAAATCTTCAAAAATAATATTATGATATTTTTTTATTAACATATTAAATAATTTTATTAAAAATATTAATTTTTATGATATCATATAAGTATTATGAATAAAGGAAGAATAGCAAAAACTAATATATATCAAATTGATGTAAATAATATTTTTCCTAATCCTTACCAACCGAGAGTTTCTTTTTCTGATGAAAGTTTAAGTACTTTAGCAGATTCTATAGAAAGATATGGGGTATTACAACCAATAGTGGTTGTTAGAAAAACAAAAATAGATCAAGAGACCAATGAAGAAAAAGAATATTTTGAGTTAATCGCTGGAGAACGAAGATTAAGAGCATCTAAAATTGCAGGATTAACTAGTATTCCAGCAGTTGTTAGAGAACATGAGCCAACAAAAGAAGAGCAATTTGAGTTAGCTATTATTGAGAATTTACACCGTGAAGACCTTAACCCTGTAGATAGAGCAAAGGCTTTTAGAAAATTGACCGAAGAATTTTCTCTTACACATGGAGAAATAGCAAAAAGACTTGGAAAATCAAGAGAATATGTTTCTAATTCTTTGAGACTGTTAACTTTACCAGATGATATTTTAAATGCGTTAGTTGAAGGGAGAATTACAGAGGGAATGACAAGACCGTTACTAATGCTAAAAGACCGTTCTTTTGAACAAAGAGAATTATTTAATAAAATAATTAAAAATCATCTTACTATACGTTCAGCAGAAAGATTTGCAAAAAATGTCTTAAGTGGTGGCGGAATTATTAAAGCTAGAAATAAAGATGCCAAAAGAGAGTTAGTGGAAAAAAAATTGGCTGAAAAATTAGGGACAAAGGTTCATATAAATCCATCTGCTAATGGTGAAGGTGGTCAATTAACAATAGAGTTTTTTTCTGATAATGATTTGGATAAAATTTTACATTTAGTAAAAAATGATTGGGATGCACAAAATATAAATGATACAGTAGAGTCTAATACTGATAGTTTTTTATCAGAAGAAATAAAAGAAATAGGTGGTGAGATAGAAAAAAATATACCTGAACATAATATAGAAAATATAGGTGATAATAATATAAATGATACAGTAGAGTCTAATGCTGATAGTTTTTTATTAGAAAAAACAAAAGAAGTAGGTGACAAAATAGATAAAAGTATGGTTGATGATAATATAAAAAATATAAACGATAATTCTATTAATAATGAACATAGTGTTGTTGATGGTTATGATATCAATTTTGGAGCTCCTCATATTAAAGAGACAAAAAAAGAAGATAATCATTTGGATGGATCTTTAGAAAAATCTCAGAATTTTGGTGATCAAGAATTTGATTTTTCACACGAAACTTTTAATAATTTTGGAGAAACTCCAGAAACTCCAGAAACTCCAGAAACTCCAGAAACTCCAGAAACTCCAGAAACTCCAGAAACTCCAGAAACTCCAGAAACTCCAGAAAATATTGGTAGCTTAACACAAGATATTCCTTTAAATAATTATGATCATGCAGAAAATCAAAATGTTTTAAAAACTCAGTTTTCCGGTCAAGATCAACATATGACCAATATATTAGATGATTTAAAAAAATCACAAGAAAAAATGAGTAATATTATTGATTCTGGAACAAAAAAACAACAACATGAAGTTTCCTTGGAAGAAAATATAAATAATCATATAGACGTTAGTGAGGTAAGTGATATTGGATCCAAACAAAGCCAACAAGAGCAGGTTTTATCAATAAATGATAATTTATCAGATAGCCCTAAAAAAGATATTGTGGAAACTAATTTTGAATATACGAAATCAGCACCTGCTTTTATTCCTAGTGATGATATTGTTGATGTCGAGCCAGACACAACAGAAGTTTTTACAGGTGGTGATTTTAAAGCTCCTTCGGGTATTCCAAATGAAAAACAACACCCAGTATCTCAAAAAACAGTTTTGGTAGACTCTGCTGGTGATTCTGTTTATCAAGAATTTTTAAAAGCAAAACAACAGAAACTAGATGAGAAGAGAGCAAATGAGAATATTCCACAGATTGAAGTAAGAGGGATAGAAGATACTGGAGGGCAACCGAATCATTTTTCTGGCCAGACTCAAGATTTTGTGGGTAATTTTAGAAGTTCTGATATGATACAGGATGGGGGAGAAAAAATGAATAATAAAAATATAAATAATTCGTTTAATAATTCCAATCTAAAAATTGATTCTAAAATTGAGAATATCAATGCTGGGAGTGATTTTTTAAGTAATAAAAGGTCTTCTACTTTTGGTAATTCAAACTTACCAAATAATAAAAATTTTTAGTTAATGAATAATATTGTTGTTTTAGTAAATAAAAATAGAAAGTCAGAGAATCAATTCTGAACACGTTTTTTTTATGACACTTTTAATCGTGGAATATCTTTTTTGTTTTGAGACGAAGAAGAGCAGATTTTTTTTGATTCTAGTAGAGATATCGTAGAAGATATTTTTTCATGATTATTAAATAAAGAAATAGTGGTTGATTTACTTTTTGATCATAATGTTGATAATAAAATATCTTTTAAATTAGAACAATTAGGATTAACACAATTTCAAAATTCTTTTTTATCTACACAATTGTTTAATGACCCTCTTAGAATAAAAAACATTTGTAAAAAATATAATATAAAAACACTAACCAGAGGGGAAGTTGATGTCAGGACAAAAACAGCTAGAGAAATTTTTTCTGATTTTATATTTCCAGCTAAAGTAATTACAAACAATCAAGAAATAAAGGATATAAAAATTACAGATATTCAACAATTACAAAAAATTTTATTAAATTTTAATGATAAAAAATTGCTATTAGAAGAAGTAATAG
>JALUMP010000052.1 GCA_027039745.1 Candidatus Parcubacteria bacterium | reverse complement strand
TGATTATATCATTTTCAATATAAAAAACCCGAAAGTTTAAAAAAAAGCAGGAATTTTGTGTAATAAAATTCCTGTTTTTTTTTCTTAATTCTCGTTTCTTTATTTTTAATTCTATCCCTTACTTTCTAACTCTATCTTTTTATTAGGATTAATTTTTTCAATAAAATATCTATCATGTGAAACAAAAATTATTGTTCCTTTGTATGTTTGTAAAGCACTTTCTAAAGCTTCTAAAGTTTGCATATCTATATTATTGGTAGGTTCATCTAAGATAATTAAATTTGGACTATTTGCCATCATCAGTGCAATCCTACCCCTTGCTCTTTGTCCTGGAGAAAGTTTTTTAATCTCTTTAAAAATCTCTTCTGTTTTTAAATTTAATTTACTTAAAATTTTTCTTGCTTCGGTTTCCCCAAGATTAGTTTTGCGCAAAAAATATTCAAAAAAATTTTTATCATCTTTTCCGTAATCAAGTTTCTGTGGTAAGATACCTAAAATAACATTAGAGCCAAAAAATATATTTTTACTTTCTTTATTTTTATAAGCATTTTCTAAAGCTTTTAATAAAGTTGTTTTACCTGCTCCATTTTTTCCAGCAATTAAAAATCTATCATTTAAATTCACCTCAAAAGATATAGGACCTAACTGAAAATTACCATATTTTTTAATAAAATCTCTCACTTCTAAAACCTTATAACCGGACCTTTTTATATCTAAAAAATTAAAATTTAAACTTTTTCCATCTACCGGTTTTTCTTTCTCTTCAAAATTCTCCAATTTACTTTTAGCTCGTTTAAGATTTTTTCCTGCTGTTTTTTGAAAAGAATCCATTATTCTACCAGCAACATATTTTTCATTATCATTTGAAAATTTATTTAATTTCTTTTTTCTACTTGCTTTTATAGCTTTTCTTTCAACCTCATCTTCATATTTTTTCTTTTGTTTTTGATTTTCTACATATAAAGCATAGTCTCTATCCTTTTCTTCTTTTCTCTGTATTACAAAATTAGAATAATTACCATTATATTTTTTAATTTGATAACTTTTATTATCTAAATATAAAACAGCGGAAACTATTTTATCCAAAAATTTCCTATCGTGAGAAATAATTAAAAAAGTAGATTTTGAATTTTGAATAAAATTTTCTAAAAATAAAATACCTTCATAATCTAAATTATTTGTCGGTTCATCTAAAATTATAATATCAGCATTAGTTAAAATTAATTTAATAATTAAAATTTTACTTTTCTGCCCACCGGATAATTGATTGACTTTTTGATTTAAAATAGTATTTGAAAAATGAAATTGATCAAAATACTCTATCACTTTTTGTTTATCTTGAGTTGATGGTTTTTCATACTCTAAATATTGCCCTACCGTTTTATTGCTTTCAAATTCTTGTGGAAGATATGAAATTTTACTTTTACCAAATAATTCTATAGTGCCACTATCATATTCTTCCAGTCCTACTAAAATTTTAGCTAAAGTAGATTTTCCAGCGCCGTTTTGACCAATTAACGCTACTTTTTGACCAAAATATAGAGAAAAAGAAACTTTATCTAAAATCACCTTTTCGTTAAAGTTTTTTTCAAGATTTTTAATTGTTAAAATAGCGTTTTTCATAATATATACCCTTAGTAGATAGCAATATTTTATATTTTATTTATTAATAAATCTACCATTTTATCCACCAAAGGAATTCCCGTCATTATTTCAAGCCAATACCATTGTCCATTTGGATTATTTTCTAAAAAAACATATTCATTATCTTTCGTGACTATAATATCAATTGCACCAAACAACAATCCCTGTTCTTTAACAAATTCTACACATAATTTTTCTATTTTTTTAGGTAAACTAAAAACTTTATGTTGAATTTTGTTTATATTTTCTCTTCTTCAATCAATCATACCATTGTCACTATTTTGTGAATCAATGGAAACTGCACAAACAAAATCTTTTATTATTATAATCCTTAATTCTATTTGTTTATTTATATTATTTTGCACAACAACCGGACAAGTATTTATATTATTTATAAGTTTATAAAACATTTTTTCCGTTGGCTTAAAAGTCCGTGTTAAGTAATGATTATTAGAGTAAGATATACTTTGACTTTTTAATGATTTAAAAATTATATTTTTATTGTGCCTTAGAAAAAATTTTTCAACATCATTTTTAGAATTAGTAATTAATGTATCTGGTATTAAAAAACCTATTTTTTTTGCCAATTCAAGCTGTTGTCATTTAATACTTGCTTGTTGTATATGTAAAGGATTATTGACTCACTTTATGTTTTTATAAGAATATAGATATTTTAGCAATTCCTTTGTTTCGCTGATTACAAACTTTTTTAAATTAACATCTTTAATATCCAAATCCACATCGGATGGTTTTCTGTAATATATTGAAATAATATCAGACTTGCTACCAACCACAAATTTTCTATTAAAGTTATCAAAAAAGGAAATTATAATATCTCCATTATTTGATATTTCTAATTTATACTTAGTGAGCAAATCTTCAGTATTCAACCTAAAAACGCTAACACCTCGTCTTTTTAGTTCATCCAAAACCACATCTGCATGAATATCAGATTTAGAGGTTATGATTAAAACTTTTTCACTCCTTTTTTTAATCATCTCCGGTAGTATCTGGATGCGTATCCCTTCCGGTTCTGCAAGTTGAAGACATTAATTCAATATTCTTTTTACTGTGTTCTATAATATTTTTTTGCAATAACTCATTATAAGAATCTCTAAACAAGTCAACAGCTTCTGTATTATTAATTTCTTCTGCTCCAAATGCGATAATTGGTAATTGTGTAATAATTCTAGACATATTTTTTTAAAAAAATTAGTAATGTATGATTGATTATAAAAAAAAAAAGAAAAAAATCAAGTCTAAACAATATATCAT
>JALUMP010000051.1 GCA_027039745.1 Candidatus Parcubacteria bacterium | reverse complement strand
CTAGACAATATTTTATTATAATATTTTTCTAAACCATATTTACCTAAACCATCATAACTTAAAAACCCAATAGTTTTACTAGACATTTCATTAAATGGATATGTTCTCCATGATTCTTTTGTTAAAATTACTCCTGTTATTTTTTCATGCAATATTTTTTTGGCATCAGCTTCTGAGATTTTTGTTAAAATTTCTTCATAAGGATCATTTTTTTTAGCAATAGCTCTAAAATATTTTTTTTTATCAAACTTTACATATTTGCTTAAAATTTTAAAAACTTTTTCGCTATCAACTATTGTCTTTGGATTTATTGCAAGTGTATAACCAAATCCTTGAGTTGCCACAGGAATTTGTTCTCCATTATTTACAAAAAAAATCTTTCCCCTACTCTTTACTTTACTTGTAAAATAACCACTATTTTGAGCCATGATTATCTCATTATATTTTTCTCCATTTAAAATTTGTAAAAAATATAACCTAGATATCAAAAAAAGAGAAAATAATAAAATTATTAAAAATAACACATCAAAAAGACCAAAAGAAAAAAAATTAAATTTCTTTTTTCTTATTTTATAAATCTTTTTAGTTTGCATATCAAAATAATACCACAACCAAATATAAATTATCCTCTAGTATGTCTTTTTCTCTCTGTCTCTGTTAAATATTTTTTACGTAATCTAATATCTTCTGGAGTAACTTCTAAAAACTCATCATCTCTCATAAGACCCATTGCTTTTTCCAAATCTAAACGAAACGGTGGTGTAAGTTTTACAGTTCCATCAGAACCAGAAGCTCTCATATTAGTGAGCTGTTTTCCTTTTGTTGGATTAACTATCATATCTTCTCCTTTTGATGTATTTCCAACCACCATCCCTTCATAAACATCATCCCCTGGCTCAATATATAAAACCCCTCTTTCTTGTAAGTTAGCTAAAGAAAAAGCCAAAGCTTTTCCTGTTGCCATAGAAATCATAGATCCTAAATTAGTTTTTTTTATTTCTCCTGCAAATGGTTGAAAATCTTTAAAAACAGATGTTAAAATTCCCTCACCTTTTGTATCAACAATAAACTCATTTTTGTATCCCAAAAGACCTCTAGTTGGGATTTCAAATGTTAAACTCACTTGTGAATGTTCGTCTGTTTCCATATTTAACATTACACCTTTTCTTTTACCAAGCTTCTCTATCACGGTCCCAGAAGAGACTTCTGGAACAAAAACAGACACTTCTTCAAAAGGCTCCATCTTTTGTCCATCAACTTCTTTGACGATGACCTCTGGAGGAGATATTGCAAGCTCAAACCCTTCTCTTCTCATATTCTCAATTAAAACAGCAAGATGCAGCTCTCCTCTACCAAATACCTTAAAATTAGCCTCATCAGAAGTATCTATTTTTAAACCAACATTTATCTCCAGTTCTTTTTCAAGTCTTTCTCTAATTTGACGTGATGTTAAAAGTTTTCCGACCCTTCCAGAAAATGGAGAATCATTTACAAACATATTAATAGATACTGTTGGCTCATCTACATCAATTTTACCGAGCATCTCTGTATCCTCTTTTTCTGTTATGGTTTGTCCAATAAAAATATCTGGTATTCCAGCTATCATAATAATATCTCCGGCAATGGCTTCCTTTTCTTCTTTTCTTTCAAGCCCTTCAAAAGTAAAAATCTTATTAATTTTACCTTCAAAAATTTTATCTTCATTTTTTACAAATACTTTTTGTCCATCCCTTATTTTTCCAGCGTAAACCCGAGCAATCCCCATCCTTCCTAAAAAATTATCATATGCAAGGTTAAAAACTTGTGCTTTTAAAGTTGCATTCTCGGAATCCTCACCAGAAGCTTTTTCTACTTTTTCTAAAATTAAATCAAGTAAAGGTGTCAGGTCTTTTAATTCATCGTCCATATTTCTTTTTGCTACCCCATCTCTCCCCACAGCGTATATAGTTTCAAAGTCCAATTGCTCATCACTTGCTCCAAGCTCTACAAAAAGCTCAAAGACTTCATCATGAGCTTTGTCTACATTCGCATTTGGTTTATCAATCTTATTTAATACCAATATCGGTTTTAAACCAAGTTCTAAAGATTTTTTCAAAACAAACTTTGTTTGAGGCATTGGGCCTTCGGCTGCATCTACCACAAGCAAAACAGAATCAATTGAACGTAAGACACGCTCAACTTCAGACCCAAAATCAGCATGTCCAGGAGTATCTAAGATATTTATTTTAGTTCCCTTATAAAAACAAGATGTGTTTTTCGCATAGATAGTTATACCTCTTTCTTTTTCAATGGAGTCAGAGTCCATAGACACACCATCTTTTATCATTCCTGTTTGTTTTAAGATTTCATCTGTAAGTGTAGTTTTCCCATGATCAACATGAGCTATAATTGCAATATTTCTAATTTCCATAATCTTTATATTTAGCTTCTTAATGTATAATAATGGACGAGATTATACCACAAAATCAAAAAAAGTTTTTAAAAGAAAAAAAATAAAATTTTTGTTATACTTACATTCACATATACGGGCGATTAGCTCAGTTGGCTAGAGCGCTACATTGACGTTGTAGAAGTCAGGGGTTCGAATCCCTTATCGCCCACAAAACACCAAAACCAAGCAGTTGCTTGGTTTTGTTTGTGTTTTGTTTGGCGATAAGGGGTTCGAACGTCGGAGGCGGTATACAAGAAAAACTATTATGAAAGAAAGTGGAATAAAAGTTTTTGCTTGTCGCCGAGCCGCGCCTGGCTGCTCTTAATGAAGAAATGCTTTTTAAGCATTGATGAGTTTAGAGACAGCGAGGCGAATCCCTACAATTGTCTTTCTTGCCACAAAACACCAAAACCAAGCAGTTGCTTGGTTTTGTTTGTGTTTTGTTTGGCGATAAGGGGTTCGAACGTCGGAGGCGGTATACAAGAAAAACTATTATGAAAGAAAGTGGAATAAAAGTTTTTG
>JALUMP010000050.1 GCA_027039745.1 Candidatus Parcubacteria bacterium | reverse complement strand
CTTTTTTTTATCATTTTTTTTGTTTTTTACTTCTTTTGTTTCTTTTATTTTTTCTTCAGCTAATCTTGGCATTAATTTTTCTATTTTTTCGGTATCTGTAAAGCCATAGTAAGTTTTATCATTTATAACAATAGCTGGTAAGTTGTCGTCTACATTATTTATAGAAATAAGAGTTTTTAAAACTGGCAAATCTAAATTATAATCAAAGGAATAAACTCTCAAATGTGGGTAATCTTCTGCAAGTTTAGTTAATACATAGCCTTGTTTGGTGCATTCTGTGCAGTTGTCTTTATTGGTGTAAAAATATAATAAAACAATTGGTTTGAGGTTACATTTTTTAGCAATTTTTTTCATTAAAATTATATCTTTGATTTCTAGCAAAGAGTAATGTCTTTTTAGTTTTAATACTTCTGCATCATTTACACCAGCAGATTCTTCCATAAAAGATAGGCGAGACCCTAAAGAGCGTAATTCTTTAGATAGAATGGAGCCTTCAGAGATATATTTGCAAGATAAGTTTTCTAACAGATCAAATTGTGTTTCTAATGATAAAATATCAAGTGACATTTTATCTTCTATGTTTTGTATTTTAACAGTTCTTTTTTTATTAAAAAAATTACTTGCAAAAAAAGATATTGCGAAAATACTAATTGTAATCAAGAAAGATATTATATAGATTTTTATACTGGTTTTTTTATTCATATTATTTTCATTTTGTATCAATTTTTAAAGATGCTTTTATAAAAGCTCCTGTGATCCATAAAGGTGCTATAAAACCATACAAAGCAAGATATAGTGGCACATCTCAAGACCACATCTTTTTTTCTAATGAGAGTTTTTTTCCAAAAAACATTAAAATCAATGTTGCTCCAATTGTTATATAAATAATAAAGACAGCCACAGTTGTATTGATATAAAAAAAATCAAAAGATGGAACATGAATGTCGAGGCCTATAATTGAGAATTTTAAAAGTTCTGTCATTATAAAATTAAAAGTTCTGTATAGAAAAATTAATAATAAAAAAATGATAGAGATAATAGAGAATACGGCAGTAGGTAAGATGAATAAACCTAAATTTCCATATTTTTTATTAAAAAACATATTGCGGTAATCTCAAGCGTTTCTTAAAAAACCATAGGTTCAACGAACTCTTTGTGTATAAAGTTTTGGTAAGGTTGTTGGAGCTTTGGTATAAACAATAGCTTTTGGTTCGTTTTCAATAAGATGTCCAAGTTTTTGGAGCCTAATACCCATTTCCATATCTTCAGTATTATATGCTTTTTTTCATCCCCCGACATCTTTGATGACTTGAGTTTTCATTATTGAAAATGGGCCAGGGGTAACAAAAATAGAGTCAAGTATTGCAAAAACTTTTCTCATGAAGACAGATAGTAAATATTCGCTTTTTTGGATTTTACCTAAAATTGTTTTTGTATTTGCTATTTTTATAGCAGGGGTTACTGCAGTAAGGTTTTTATTGTTGATAAAATGTTTTGTTATTTGCTGTAGAGCATCTTCAACAACAAAAGAGTCAGCATCTAAACACCCAATCAAATCTGTATTGGTTTGTGATAAAGCAAGGTTCATCGCAGAATGTTTACCACCATTTTCTTTGTGAGTAATTTTAACTTGTTTTTCTTCTTTAAATTCTTGAGCAACCTTAAGAGTGTTGTCTGTAGAGCCATCGTCCACAATATGAATTTTTAATTTTTCTTTTGGATAATTCAATTTTAAAAGGGAACTTACGGTTCCTGCGATTGTTTTTTCTTCATTTCAGCATGGCACTATGATTGTTACAGATGGTTTCTCTTTTTTTTTATTTTTAGTAAATTTATTATCTTTATTATTATTTTGAAGAAAACTCAACATTAAAAAAATCTCAAAATACAAGGAAATAAACATTATTATATAAATAGCATAATCTACCAAACTCATTAAAACACATATTATCATATTTTGTTGATAATAACCAGTTTTTGTGTTGTTTTAGCTTTTTAAGATTTTTTTTATTTCTTTGTTATAATAAACGATAATGAACTATAAACATACACAACGAGCAGATTGATTATTGGGTATTCTTTTCCTTTTTGTTTTAGGAAATTTTTATATAATTATAGAAATTGCGGCAAATTTATGATTTGCCAGCTTGCCAATTTTTGTTGCAACTTTGATAATGTATGTATTTTCGGCTTTAACAATTCGGTTGGATGACAAACAAATTTCTGCAAAATTTAGAATTCCTTTGGTATGTAAAACAGTTTTATTAAAAAACATAGAATCTGTAAAAAAAGTTCGTAATAAATGATATTATGGTTTTGGTATCAGAATTATTCCAAATGGTGTATTATATAATGTATCTGGTCTTGATGGAGTTGAGATCACCATAAAAGGAAAAGACAAAAAAATCACATTTGGCACAGATGAACCTGATTTTTTATTACGGATTTTAAAACAAAAAATTAATCAAAAATAATATGAAATATGGATATACAAATGGAAAAATAAAAGAATTTAAAAAAATAAACGTTCAAACTTATGATTTAGGTTTTTTAAGAGCCTATGCTGTTTTTGATGTTGCAAGAACAACTAAAAATGGAAAAATTTTATTATTAGATGAGCACTACAAAAGAATAAAATTTTCTACCAAAGAGGTAGGGCTAAAATTTTCTTTATCTAAAAAAGAATTTGAAAAGATTATATACAAATTGATGAAAAAAAATAAGGTTTCAAAAACTATTATAAGAACAGTAGTTTCAGGGGGGCTCAGCAAAGATGGTTTTTCTCCAGCTGGTAAACCTAGTGTTTTTATTTTTTTAGAAAAATTTATCTTACCGAAAAAAGAAGATTTTCAAAATGGTGTTTCTGTTGTAACTTTGGCCTATAATCGTGAGATTCCACATATTAAAACTACAAATTATTTAAGAGTTTTGATTAACCAAAAACAAAAAATAAAAGCAAAAGCATTTGAAACTTTATATA
>JALUMP010000049.1 GCA_027039745.1 Candidatus Parcubacteria bacterium | reverse complement strand
GGTTTGTTTTGTTATTGCAAATTAAATAACACCGTTATCTGTCATTGCGAACGAATGTGAAGCAATCCAGCAATCAGCACAATCAAAAAACATCGGTATTCGTCATTGCGAGCTTGCGAAGCAATCCAGTTTTTGTAGTTATTTGTAAGTTAAGAGTTTTTTATATCTTTCCCAGCCACATATCCAGTAGTCCAACAAAGCTGTAAAGAATATCCTCCAGAAGGTCGGTTTATATTTAAAATATCTCCTAAAACATACAAGTTTGAGTAAAGTTTAGATGTCATATTTGAAAAATTTACTTCTTCTAAAACAAGTCCACCATCTGCAATTACAGCTTTTTCTAACCCTAGAGTGCCTGTAATTTGCATTTTTAAATTTTTCATTTTTTTCACCAAAGCTTTTCTTTCATCTTTTGAAATTTCATTAATATCTTTGTTGGCTAATTCCTCAGGGAAGTATTGCAAAATAGCATTTGCTAATTGTTTTTGTAAAAAATCTGGTAAAACATTTTTTAACTTCTTATTTTTATTTTTTTCAAATAGTCTTCAAAGTTTTCTGTTTAAGTCAGGTTCTTCGGTGTCTGGAAATAAGTCAATAGAGGCAAATACTTCTCCTTTTTTCAAAAGCTGTTTTACTTCGTAAGAAGAGTTCAATATTAGCGGAGCAGAAAGACCAAAATGAGTAAAAAGAATTTTTCCAGTTTTAGAAAATGCAGTTTTATTGTCTTGGATAAAACGAATTTTACAAAAAGACCAACTTGTCCCAGAAATATCATGCAAGATTTTAGAATCAGTTTTTAAAGGCACAACATTTGGATTTGGTTTTTTTATTGTGTGACCAAGCTTTTGTAAAAAACGAAAACCGTCTCCAGTAGAGCCAGTTTTAGGAGCAGAAGCTCCTCCCGTAGCTATGGCAAAGTTTTTGGCAAAAAATTCTTCACCTTTTTTTGTTTTTATAGATGTTATTATTTTTGTATCATCTCCAGACTGATTTATTTTTACCACTTGGCGATTGGTTAATATTTCTACTCCATTTTTTCTCATCAATTTTTCTAAGAGATTAAAAACATCTACAGCTTTTTGAGATTTAGGAAAAACTCTGTTTCTAGCCTCTGTAACCAGACTTAACCCATTTTTTTCAAAAAAGTTCATTGTTTCTTTTACAGCAAACTGGGAAAAAGGCGAAAATAAGAATTTTTTATTTTCTCCAAAGACCTCCAAAAAATCTTTAGGATTTATTTGGTTATTGGTAATATTACATCTTCCTCCTCCTGTAAGTTTTAGTTTTTTGCCCAAGCTATCATTTTTTTCAAGCAGTAAAACAGAAGCTCCATCTTTTGCAGCAATGACACTTGTCATCATGCCAGCAGGTCCACCACCAATTACTATAAGGTCGTATTGTTTATTTTCATTTTTCATTTGACGTATTTTACCATATTTAATTTTATTAACTTAAGTAACATGTTAAAATAAAATTATGATTAAATATTTAAGCAAAGCCAAAGATTTAAAAAATAAAAAAGTTCTAGTTAGAGTGGGGGTAAATGTGCCCACAAACAAAAAAGGAAATATAGAAAATACCTTTAGATTAGATACTCTAATACCAACTATTGAGTTTTTGATTAAGCAAGAAGCAAAGATAATTTTACTTGGGCATATCGGTAGAAACCCAAAAGAGAGTTTAAAAAAAGTTTTTAAATATTTTAAAAAAAAGAAAAAACTTCCTATTTTTTTTAATACAAATACCTTTGTAGATTTTAACGAAAACAAACAAGAAGAGCTTAAACAAAAAATATCAGATTTAAAATCAGGAGAGATTTTACTTTTAGACAATATTCGTGCAACAGAAAAAGAAAAAGAAAACGATGAGAATTTAGCAAAATCTTTAGCAACCATTGCAGATGTGTATGTTAACGAGGCTTTTTCTGTTTCCCATAGAACACATATGTCTCTTGTGGCTCTACCAAAAGAGTTTGAGGAAAAATATCTTGGTTTTCAATTTGAAAAAGAGTTAAAAGCATTAGAAAAAATACAAAAACTAGAAAAAGGAGAAGAAAGTATTTTCATTTTAGGTGGAGCAAAAATTGCCACTAAGCTGCCACTTATAGATGAGCTTGCAAGTAAGTTTGATAAAGTAATTATTGGAGGAGCGGTTGCCAATAATTTTTATAAAGCTTTGGGTTATGAAATAGGGCAGTCTGTAATTGATAAAGATTTTACAGATTTATCAAAATATTTATTTTTAGACAATTTGTTTATTCCAAATATTGTAATTGTTAAAAACAAAAAGGGTAGAGTGGAAAAAGAAATATCTGATGTAGACGAGGGTGATATTATTTTAGATATTTCTCCTTCTTCATTTTTAGAGATAGAGTCTGATTTAAAAGAAGCAAAAACAGTATTTTTCAATGGGCCAATAGGTTTTTATGAGGGCGGATATACAGACGGAACAAAATTTTTATTAGAAATTTTAGCAAATGAAAATAATTTTTTTATAGCAGGAGGTGGCAATACAGCATCTGCGATTTTTGAGTTAGGTTTAGAAAAAAATGTAGATTTTATTTCAACCGGAGGTGGGGCACTGATTAAATATATATCAACAGGAAAGTTAGCAGCCCTAGAAGCTTTTAAATGAAATAATGTATAATTAAATTATATGGAAAAACAAGGAGATAAAAAAAATATTTTAGAAAAAGTTATAGAAAATAGAAAAAAAATTTATGCAGTTGTAGGAGTTGCTGGTAGTATTTTAATAGCTGGGTATATTGTTAAACAAAATCCAGAGGCTAGTATTTCTTTCAAAAATACAGAATGTAGTGCTGGATTTGATCATAGCAATGATATTAACAACGGTGATTCAAAATATTCATTTTCAATTGGTTGTCACGATAGACAATAAATAAAAAATAAAAAACACGAGTTCTTTTAAGTTTGTCTCGGTTTTTCAACGGGCCGGGCCTGTTGAAAATAGTGGGATGTAATTTTGGTAGTGCTATTGCTGTGTTAGAATATAAAAATGAAATTAAATACAGCTTTAGAAACAATCTTTAGACTAAACAAAGACCAAAAAAAAGGTTTAAAAAAACTTGGTATTTTTACCATTTCTGATTTACTTTACTATTTTCCTATTCGCTATGGAGATATTGCTAAAACTTCATACATCAGTGATCTCAAAAAAGGAGAAATGGTCAACTTGTATGCCATTGCTACTAAAATAAAAGCTAAAAAATCTTTTCGTTCACATCTTACATATACCGAAGCTGTGTTAGAAGAGCCATCTGGTAATAAAATAAATGCAATATGATTTTCTCAACCATATATTTCTAAAATGTTAAAAGAAGGAGAGCTTTTTTTGTTTTCTGGAAATGTTTCAGAAAGAGCGGGGAAGTTGTATTTAGCAAATCCTGAATTTCAAATAGACAAAAATCCATCAGTTCAAAAAGCAGGAAGCTTATTTAGAGATTCTGAAGACGATTTTAAAAAACTTTTATTTCCAGTATATAAAGAAACAAGATATATAACATCAAAATGAATTTATCATAAAATAAAAAAGATTTTGGCTAATGAAGATTTTTTAGAAAGTCTTAAAGATCCTATTCCAAAAAATATTTTGAAAAAATATAATCTTCCTACTTTAAAAAATGCTTTTTTTTATTTACATTTACCAAAAAAGCTTGAAGATGCAGAAGCTGCTAAAAAAAGATTTGCTTTTGAAGAAATTTTATTTATACATCTTATTAAGTCTTTAGAAAAGAAAAAATATCAAGAGTCTGGTTCATTCGTTATAAAACCAGAAAAAAAAGTAGAAAAAGATTTTTTGAATAGCTTAGATTTTGAGTTAACTCGAAAACAAAAAGAAGTTTTGGAAGATATTAAAAAAGATATTTCTTCAACACAGCCAATGAGCAGGCTTTTAGAGGGAGATGTTGGCTCTGGAAAAACTATTGTTGCTATGTTGGCTTCATTGCTTACTGTTTCTACAAAACCAAAAAATCAGTCTTTTGGAAAACTTCAAGTGGCATATATGGCTCCAACCGAAATTTTAGCAACACAAATCTACAAAGAATTTGTAGAAATTCTAGGAAAAAAGTTTGGTTTTAAGATTGCTCTTTTAACTTCTAAAAATATTCAGAAATTTCCTTCTAAAATTTCTAAAGAAGAATCTACAAAAATTTCAAAGAAAAAGCTTTTAGAGTGGATTTTAAATGGAGAAATTCAGATTGTAATTGGGACTCATTCTTTAATTTCAAAAAACGTTTTTTTTGAAAACTTAGGGCTTGTTATAATAGACGAACAACATCGTTTTGGTAAAAACCAAAGAAAAGCCCTGCGAGCAAAACCCCAAGCTAAAAAAGAAAAACAAGAAGACCAGAAAGCAAAAAAAATAATCAAAAAAGGTCTTGTAAACAATGACGATATTCTGCCGCATCTTCTTTCAATGACAGCAACACCTATCCCTAGAACTTTAGCTTTATCTATTTATGGAGATTTGGATTTATCAATTATGGATGAGCTCCCAAAAGGTAGAAAAAAAGTAATAACTGAAATTTTTAATGATATTGAAGACCAGAGAGAAGATGTATATAAAAAAGCACAGAAAGAGCTCCAAAAAGGAAGACAGATGTATGTGATATGTCCGCGTATTTTTGATGCAGATATTGATAAAGAAAGAAGTTTAAATGTAAGGTCGGCAGTTTCTACAAAAGAGCATTTAGAAAAAAATAAGTATTTCAAAAAATACAAAATTGGTCTTTTGCACTCAAAACTAAAAAAAGATGAAAAAGAAAAAGTGATGCAAGATTTTTTAGATAATAAATATACTATTTTGGTCTCTACTTCTGTGGTGGAGGTGGGAGTTTCAGTTGCAAATGCAACGGTGATGATAATAGAGGGGGCAGAGAGGTTTGGCCTTTCGCAGCTTCATCAGTTTAGAGGTAGAGTTATGAGAAGCACTTTTCAGCCTTATTGTTATATTTTTGCCAACGCAAAAACAGAAAAAACTTTAGAAAGACTAAAAGCTTTAAAGGAGGCAAAAAATGGTTTTGAGCTTGCAGAGTTTGATTTGCAAAACAGGGGAGCAGGAGAGATTTTAGGCAACAAGCAATCTGGAGTTTCAGATCTTGCGATGGAGGCTATTAAAAACTTGAAGTTGGTGGAGTTTGCACAAAAAGAAGCAAAAGCTTTGGTTAAAGACAATAAATATAGAAAATATAAAGATTTAAATAAAAGATTAAAAAATATCCAAGAAAAGATTTATTTGGAGTAATAGTTTTAGTATTTGTAGTTGTTTTTAAATATGTTAATATTTAAGAATATTGAAAGAAAAAACTAGTTATTTTGTAGTATATAGTGAAATAAATTATAAAATTATCAAATTAAATTTAACTTTAAGAATTATGAAAAAATTATTAATATTTACAATACTATATTTTGTTACAGCGGTAGCAGCTTTTGCGATGCCTATGAGCACCAATAGTCAAATAAATAAAAATATTTCTACAGTAAGAGTTACCCCAACTGTAATTAAAGCTGTTTTACCAGCTAAAGTGACAAACCCAGTAGAGCCTGCAATGCCAGTAGCTTGCACTATGGACGCCAAAAAATGTGAAGATGGAAGCTTTGTTGGAAGAGTTGGTCCAAGCTGTGAGTTTGCACCTTGTCCAGGAGAGGTGGAAAAACCTACAATATGTACTTTAGAATATGCTCCAGTATGTGCAGAAAAATTTACAGGAATACAATGTATCAAGGCTCCTTGCCCAAGTTCTATTCTAAAGACTTATGGTAACAAATGTGAAGCTAAAGCTGATGAGGCAAAAATTTTATATGAAGGAGAATGTATTGAAGATATGGTAGGAGATAAAGATATTGACCAAAAACAAAAAACACCAATTAGGCAAACAGCAACACAATATTTAATAGCTTATTTTACTCCACAAACAATAACCGATAACATAAGTAGAGAAGAAAAAAATAGTAAACAAAATATTAAACAAGCTGTATTTGTGGTTGAGTCGTTAAAAAAAGCAGATTCTGAAGACGTAAGAAGAATGATTTTTAATTCTGAGATTAAAAATAAATTTACAAAACCAGAAACAGCAACCCTATCTGTTTCAGAAGAGAAAGTTGATCAAGAAATTTTAAGAAAAAAGGATATGATTCTTAAAAAATCTAAAGATGTTTTTCCAAAATTTGATTATTTTATTCAAAAAGCAGAAATGACTTCTGATAAAATATCTTCAGTAGTTGATGAATTAAAACAAAAAGGTCTTACAAGTGCCCCTATAGATAAAAAAGTTGTGGAAATGAAAGAAAGCGTTTCTTTGGCAAAAGATTATAAAACTGAGGCATGGATGAAATTAAATTTGATTATTCTTATGGATGATTTAAGTAATGCTAAAGAAAATATATCTGACACAAAGTATTATTTAGGAGAATCAAAAAAAGCAATAAAAAATACATTTAGGTTGAGTAAAGAGATAATAGGAGATTTAAAAGAAATTTTAAAATAAAAAAAATGGATGAATATAAACAAGATAAAATATATGGACCAATTTTAGCTATCATTATTATTTTGATAGTTTTGGTATTATCTGCTTATTGAGTTTTTAATTCTGCTTTTGATAAAGTTCCAGATAAAGAAATTATTATAGATGATAACAATACCGAAATTTATATAAATAAAAAAAAGCAAGAGTTGAATTCTAGTGAGGTTGATGTGGAAAAAATTTCTAAAAAATTAGATGAATTAGATATAAATTTAGATGATGTATTAAAAGAATTAGATTTATAAAATTATTTTTTATAAAAAAGTTAAGAAGAAAAAAATAGAAAATTGATGAAACCAATTTTCTATTTTTTTTAAGAATTCTTTTATTAAATAATTCTTTCTGTATATTCTCCAGTGTCTGTATTTAAAACAACAGTATCACCTTCTTTTACAAAGAGTGGTGTTTGTACTTCAAGACCATTTTCTAAAACTACTTTTTTAGTAGCCCCTGATGAAGTATTACCTTTTACAGCATCCGGTGCTGTTTTTACTTTTAGAGAAACTTTGATAGGTATTTCAAGTCCTATAAAATCATCATCAAAATAAAGTCCTTTTGTTATATCATTTGTTTTAAGATATTTTATTTGGTCTTTTACATCATCTATATGTAAATTAAATCTATCACTTGGGTCATTTTCTGAGCAAAATCAAACTTCATCTTTTTTTTGATATAGATATTTGATATTTTGTTTTTCGATTTCTGCTTCTTCTACTTTATCTGAAGCATGAAAAGTTATTTCTATTGTTTTTCCTGATATTAGGGATTTTAATTTTGTTTGATTTGTCGGTTTGTTTCTATTTTTTTTCATTATAGAGTTAGTTAAAACTCTGTAAGGTTGGTCATTATATCTTATGATTTTTCCTCTTTTTATTTCATTATAATTTAACATAAAAAGTATTATATAATATTTTTGCAATCTAGTAAATTTTTATTTTAATATTTTGTGATATATAAAACTATACATCATTCAACAAAATTAGAAGTTTCTAATATCCATCATTGGAGGCACGAAGCAGCCTAGAAGTAACCACTATCAAAAAATTCTGGTATCTGTCATTGTGAATGCTAGCAATCAGCACAGATAAAACAATTCTAGTATCCGTCATTGCGAGGAACGAAGCAATCCAGAAACAAACCTAGATTGCCACACTTTTTCCGCTCCGCTCCAAAAGCTCGCAATGACAGGTTTGTTATGTTATTGCAAATCTAAAATCACCAGTATCTATCATTGCGAATGAATATGAAGCAATCTAGAAATTATCTTTCGTTAGGTCAGAAATATTAAAACTCGTTCCTTGTTTTATATTTCTAACTCTCACTTCGCTATGATATATAAAAATTATATATAAAGCACTCACTCGGTCATAAATACAAATAGATTTGTATTTACAACACTCGTTTCGTTATGATATAGAAGTGTATATATCAGTCTCTCGTTCGGTCAAAACTATAAAGTTCATTTTATTCACTTTATAGTTTCGACTCTCACTTCGCTATGATATAATCAAAACATGAAAATAATAATAACAGGTGGTGGCTCTGGAGGGCATTTTTACCCTCTGATCTCAGTTGCAGACAAAATAAGAGAGCTTGCAGAAGAAAAAAATATTGTTCAACCAACAATTTATTATTTGGCAGAAGTTCCTTTTGATGAAGATAGACTTTTTAAAACCGATGTGCAATTTATGAAAATTTTTGCTGGAAAAATGAGACTTTATTTTTCTTTTAGAACTATTTTAGATTTATTTAAAACTATTTGGGGTGTTTTAGATGCAATTGTAAAAGTATTTCAGATTTATCCAGATGTAGTATTTACTAATGGTGGGTATGTATCTTTTCCTGTTGTGATGGCAGCTAGAATTTTAAGAATACCAGTAGTTATTCATGTTTCAGATACTGTTCCATCTCGAGTATTGTTATTTGCTGGAAAATTTGCAAAAAAAATATCAATTGCTTTTTCAGAAGCAGCAAAATATTTTGATGAAAAGAAAGTTGCTCATTTAGGAAATCCTATTCGTGATGAGATAAAATATAAACAAAAAGATGGGGCTTATGATTATTTTAATCTTGATCATTCAGTTCCAACAATTTTGATATTAGGGGGGTCTCAGGGGTCGCAGATGATAAACGATGCAGTATTAGGAGCGCTACCTCACTTGGTAGAAAAATATAATGTTATTCACCAGGTTGGTAAAAAAAATTATGATGATGTTTTTGGTTTAGCTGGAGTAGCTTTATTAAATAATCCTTTAAAAAGAAGATATAGAGTATACCCATATTTAAGCGATTTAAAAATTAAGATGGCAGCAGGTATTGCTGATTTAGTTATCAGTAGAGCTGGGGCGGGTTCGATTAATGAAATTGCCAACTGACAAATCCCAGCTATTTTAATTCCCATTTCAAGAGATATCTCACGGGATCAAACTTCAAATTCATTGTCTTATGCTAGAGCTGGGGGGGCTATTATAATAAGACAGAAAAATTTAGGTAAAAATGTCTTAATGCATGAAGTTGATAGATTGATGAGTGATGAACAAAAAAGAGAAGAAATGAAAAAAGCCGCTGCAGAATTTTTTGTTCCAAATGCTGCAAAAAAAATAGCTAGAGCTATCACAGAAATAGTTTTAAGCCACGAAAAATAATATTATATTTTTAATAGATTTTTTATATAAAAAACTTTATATGGGTAATGTAAAAAAATTTCAAAAAGTAAAGGAAAATTTTATTTGTGAAAATTGTGCTCACCAAATAATTGGTGATGGTTTTATCAACCATTGCTCCGAGTGTTTTTTTTCGAAACATGTAGATATTTTTCCTGGAGACAGGTTAGAGTCTTGCGGAGGGCTTATGGAGCCGATAGAGATAATAAATGGGAAGAAAGGAAAATACGTTATTCTTCATAAGTGTAAAAAATGTGGTGAATTATCAAAAGATAAGTTTAGAGAGGGGGTAGACAATTTTGATAATTTGTTAGAAATTGTAAAAGAAATAAATAAAAGAAAAGAATTCTAATGACTATTAAATATGTTATAGGTATAGATGAAGTTGGTAGAGGTCCAGTAGCTGGTCCAGTGGCTGTTTGTTCTAGTTTAATCTTAATTAAAGACGAAAAATTTTTAAAAAAAGAATTAAAAGGGCTGCGCGATTCTAAAAAAATATCAGAAAAAAAGAGAGAAAATTTTTTCAAAAAAATTCAAAAATTAAAAAAAGAAAATAAAATTTTTTCTGCAGTTTCGTTTGTATCTCATAAAGATATTGATAAATATGGTATTAGTCCGTCTATTAAACAAGCTTTAGAAAATTCTTTAAACAATTTATTAAAACAAATAAAAAAAATAAATAGTGATTTTAATATTGATCAGACCAAAGTATTGTTGGATGGTGGTTTATTTGCTCCAAAAAAATTTAAATACCAAGAAACAATTATTAAGGGGGATGACAAAGAATTTATTATCTCTTTATCATCTGTAGTAGCTAAAGTGATAAGGGATAAACGAATGGTGCAATATTCTAAAGAATTTCCTAGTTATTTATTAGAAAAAAACAATGGTTATGGGACAAAAGCTCATATGGAAGCAATAAAAAAACATGGATTAATCAAAATCCATCGCAAATCTTTTTTAAAAAAATATATTTAATTTTTTTATACACATAAAGTTAACATATTGTATGTGGACAAGTCTTTTTTTTGTTGAGTTAACTTGATTTTTTGAAAGGCATTTTCGGTGGTAAAATAGATATGTATGAGTGATAAAAGTTTTCAACCCAAAAAGGGTGTTATTTTGACCGACGCTTCTGGTGGGCTTTGCGTGGACAAAATTAATTTATGAGATAAGCCTATTGTATTAGACGAATCAAAAGAACCATTATTAACAGAAAACAACAAAAGATTCGTAATTTTTCCTATTGAACATGATGATTTGTGGGAGTTTTATAAGATGGCAGAAGCTAGTTTTTGAACAGCAGAAGAGATAGATCTCGCGCAAGATATTGATGACTGAGAAAACAAGCTTACAGATGACGAAAAACACTTTATCTCTTATGTTTTAGCTTTTTTTGCAGCATCTGATGGTATTGTAAATGAAAATTTAGCGGTAAATTTTATGAAAGAGGTGCAATATCCAGAAGCTCGTTCTATTTATGGTTTTCAAATAATGATTGAAAATATTCACTCAGAAGTTTATTCGCTACTTATAGATACCTATATTAAAGACCCAAAAGAACAAGAGTTACTTTTCAATGCCATAGAAACTATTCCATCTGTAATGAAGAAAGGGAAATGAGCTTTAAAATGAATAAAATCCCCTTCTTTTCATGAAAGGCTTGTAGCATATGCGGCAGTTGAGGGCATTATGTTTTCAGGTTCTTTTGCGGCATTATTTTGGCTCAAGAAGAGGGGCTTAATGCCGGGGCTTACTTTCTCAAATGAGTTAATTTCAAGAGATGAGGGTATCCACACAGACACAGCATGTATGCTTTACAACAACCACTTAACTCAAAGACTCCCAGAAGAAAGAGTCCGAGAGATTATAACTTCAGCAGTAGAGTTTGAACATGAGTTTGTAACAGAGGCTATACCAGTTTCTATGATAGGAATGAATGCAAAATCAATGAAACAATATATTGAATTTGTAGCAGACAGATTAATGTTAGAGCTTGGGTATTCCAAAATATATAATACAGAAA
>JALUMP010000048.1 GCA_027039745.1 Candidatus Parcubacteria bacterium | reverse complement strand
ACACTATTTTAGTTTCTATTATGTATGCCAATAATGAGATTGGCACAATCCAGCCAATTAAGGAAATTGCAAAAATTTTAAAAACACAAGGTAAGAAGCAAGGCTCCTTACCTGTGTTTCACACAGATGCCTGCCAGGCAATCAACTATTTAGATATAGATGTTAAAAATTTAGGAGTAGATCTAATGTCCTTTTCTGGCTCAAAAATCTATGGTCCAAAGGGGATTGGTGTTTTATATAAATCTGAAGATATAAAATTAGAGCCAATTGTTTTTGGAGGTGGGCAAGAGATGGGTTACAGAAGTGGTACAGAATCTTTAATGATGATTTCAGGGGTAGCAACAGCTTTGAAAAAAACAGAAAATATAAAACAAAAAGAAGTCAAAAGATTAAAAATATTAAAAAATTATTTTTTGACTAAAATTTCAAAGCAGATAAAAGGCATTAAGTTAAATGGGGATGAGGAGAAGCGTTTACCAAATAATCTTAATTTTAGTATAAAATCTGTAGAAGGGGAGGCTCTTGTATTAATGCTAGATAGTTTTGGTATTGAGGTTTCTACGGGCTCTGCTTGCTCTTCTGATAGTCTTGATTTGTCACATGTTATTGAGACACTAAAGTTACCACAAGAGTATGCTCATGGCAGCTTAAGGCTTACTTTAGGTAGAGATACAACAAAAAAAGATTTAGATTATGTTATAGATAAATTAGATTATTCTATAAAGCATCTCAGAAAATTTTCTGCTGTATAGTTTTATATTTTTTGATAAAATAATATTATGAATACTTGTGGATCTATACCGAATATACAAAATGGTGATGGGGGAGACGATTGGTTTTACTCAGATATTGTAAAAGACCATTTTTTTCACCCTAGAAATTTTTTAGTAGATGAAAAAAAATATAATGCAGATTCTTTTGGGCAAGTTGGCTCTCCTGCTTGTGGGGATATGATGGTTGTTTATATTAAAATTTATACAGACAAAGATGAGGTGGAGAGAATCAAAGAGTGTAAATGACAAACTTTTGGTT
Organism: Candidatus Parcubacteria bacterium; assembly: GCA_027039745.1. Taxonomy (GTDB): domain Bacteria; phylum Patescibacteriota; class Minisyncoccia; order Phycocordibacterales. The sequence continues at coordinate 2,007 of JALUMP010000048.1, read as the reverse complement.
GTGCATCCGCTATTGCGTCTACTTCTATGATGTCTATTATGGCAACCGAAAATGGTGGGCTTAGTTTAAAAAGAGCAAAAAGGCTAAAACCTCAAGAAATAATGGAGCGGCTCGGGGGGCTACCAGACAGAAAATTTCATTGTTCTGTCTTAGGGCACGAGGCTTTAAGAGAAGCAGTTGAAAATTACGAAAAAAGCAAAAAATAGTATGAATAAAAAAAATTTAATTTTAAAAAAAACAAAACAAGAAACCAAAGACACAAAAACTTTATTTTTTGAAATATTAGATCAAGACAATTTTTCATTTAAAGCAGGTCAGTTTTTAAATTTATTTTTTCTAGACAACAAAGATGGCCATGGCAAACCTTACACAATTTCTTCTGCTCCAAATGAAGAATTACAAATTACTATTAAAAAAATTGGAAAATTTTCTGGAAAGTTACACGAAATAAAAGAGGGCGAGAAGATAATAGCTCAAGGCCCATTAGGGTTTATGACTTTAGAAGAAAGAGAAAATAAAAACAATAAAATTGTTTTTATTGCAGGAGGTATAGGTATTACCCCATTTTATTCAATGATTAAAGATGTGATATTAAAAAATACAGAAGAAGAAATGCATTTGTTTTATTCTAATAAAAAGATATCCTCTGTTATTTTTTTAGATAAGTTAAACATACTCTCAAAAGAAAATTCAAATTTACATATAAAACACTTTTTAACTCAAGAAGAATATTTTGGTAAAAATATTATCAATCGTAGATTAAAAGTTTCAGATATTGAAGAAAAACTAAATTCTTTAAAAGATACTGATTTTTATATTTGTGGTTCCATTCCTTTTGTAAACGACTTTTGAAAAGCCTTAAAAGATAAAGGGGTAAATGAAGATAATATTTTTACAGAAGCTTTTTTTCAGGGTTAGGCAAATAAATCTGTGCTTAGATATTTTTCTCCTCTGTCTGAAAAAATAACCACGATATTCCCTGATTTTATATTTTTAGATATTTCTAAAGCTGCATACATTGCTGCACCGGAGCTTGAGCCCACAAAAATACCTTCTTTTTTAGCAATTTGTCTTGTGGTTTTAAAAGCATCTTTTGTCTTTACCATTATTGTTTTGTCTATTTTTGATATATCATATATTTTTGGCACAATAGCTTCCTCCATATTTTTTAATCCTTGAATATAATGATTTTTTACAGGGTGTGCAGAAACTATTTTTATATTAGGATTTTTCTTTTTTAGATATTCGGCAATACCCATTATTGTTCCGCTTGTTCCAAGTGCTGATACTAAATAATCAATTTTTCCATTAGTTTGTTTTCATAACTCTTTTGCAGTTTGATGATGAGCGTTTTTGTTTTCAATATTTGAAAATTGATTGGTCGTAAAATATTTTTTTGGATTTTCTTTAAGTAGTTTTTTCAATTTTTTTATTGCTCCATCTGTTCCGTCTTTAGCATTGGTTAAAATGATTTTTGCACCAAAAGCTTTTATTATTTTTTGTCTTTCTTCAGAAACTGCTTTACTCATAACTATTTCAACTTTATATCCTTTTAAAGCTCCAATCATAGATAGTGCAATGCCTGTATTCCCAGAAGTTGCTTCAATTATTGTTTTGTCTTTTGTTAATTCTTTTTTTTTCTCTCCTTTTTCTATCATTTTCAAAGCAATGCGATCTTTTATACTTCCAGTTGGGTTAAAGCCTTCTAATTTTGCATAAATTTTAATTTTAGGATTTTTATTTAAATTATTGATTTGAACAAGCGGAGTATTTCCAATTGTTTGTAGTATATTTTTGTATTTCATATTTGTATTTTGTTATTATTGTAAGATTGATAAGAAAAAACTCTTGATAACCAAGAGCTTTTGTTTTTTATATGTAAAAGTATTTTAATAACAACAGACTCTTAGGCTAGAAGCTAAAAGTCTACAACAAATATTATTGTTAATATTAAAAAATTTCATATAAATATTGTATCATATTTAATTTATTATTTTAGTTCCTATA
>JALUMP010000047.1:9230-11356 GCA_027039745.1 Candidatus Parcubacteria bacterium | reverse complement strand
TTTATTTTGAAGTTTTTTTGTTCTAAAAAGGTACCTATATCATAAAATAGGGTCTTTGGCACTTCCTGTTGTAAGGCTGCCGTAAGCTGTATTTATATGTAGAACTTTTAACTTTTTTTGCATATTTATAGAATATTTCGTTTATTAAATATTACTAATAACACCACTCAAGATATAAAAGCTGTAATAGATAGTACCAAAAGAGCTTGGGATAATGTATATACGTCTACAAATCATCCGACTATTGGAATAATTATTACATATAACATTTTAGAAACTAAGCTCTCCAAAGATAAAACTGTTGCTCTTATGTCAGAAGTTGTTAACTTATTTATATAGTCTGTTAAAACTACCATTTTGAAAGCTCGAACAAACTGTTGGATAAAAGCAAAAGAAAAAGAAAACAGGTAAACAAAATTATGCATCAATAAATAACTAATAGCAACTAAAAACAAAAGCACGGCTAGAGAATATTTTTCACCAAGTTTTTTTTCAATGAGGTAGGCATATTTAGACGAAATGGCGGCCACTACTTGAAAACTAGCAAACACAAAACCAAAATAAACAATGTCTAAACCAGAAAGCTGAAAATAAGGTTGGTATAACCAAAGAGCTGATTGGTTAAAGGCATAAATGATTCCAGAATAAATTATAATTCATTTTAATTTTTGATTTTTTATAAAAACCAGTTTGAATATTTTTAAAAATTCATCTGTATCACCTTTGGAAATAATCATCTTTTTTCTTTTAGGTTCTTTTAAAGATATCATTAAAGGTATCGCAATAGCAAAAAAAGGTATAGATGCAAATAAGGTATATCTTAAGTTTATTTCAGCAATAAAACCACCTAAAATCGATGAAACAGCTAAAGCTATCATTCCATAGTAAGATATATTCCCCCAAATACGTTGGTAACTTTTTTCTGTACCCAATTCTTGAAGGGTATCGTAAACAAATGCTGACATAGTTCCAGAGAAAAAAGAAACACCTACTGCCATCAGTATTTCTCCAGTTAGAAAATCCCAAAAGTTAGTTCCTATGCTATAAAAGGCTATACCTGTAGCATTAGCGATACTTGCTATAATCAGAGCTTTTTTACGCCCAAACATATCGGCAAAGTAACCAGTGGGAACTTCTAATACAACAACGGATAGGGCAAATAAAGATTGCAAAATCATTATTTCAGTTAAACTCAAGCCATTATCAAACCAAAACAATACCATGATGGGACCTGAAAAAGTAATGCTAGAAAAAACTCTATGTAAAAAAATTTTTCAGATATTATTTTTAATTGTAGATTTTAATATATTCATTTCAATTTTGTATTTTATCATGTTTTTTCTTTTTTTATTGAGGTTTTTTGTTTTGTAAAGGTGCAAAAAAGGAAAAAAGGTATATAATATATCGGTTATGAATAGTTGTGAACCAGAAAATAAAAAAGACAGTGGGTGTAAGCTTTTTGGAGTTATTAAAGATCATTTTAAAAATCATTGCGCTATAGTTAAATTATTGAAAAAAAATTTCAAAAAAACAAAACAAAATAAAAACTACTAAAATAATTAGTAGTTTTTTAATATTTACGTTTTTGTTTGTGAGAAAATAAAGAAAAACGATGGGCTTCGGCATTTACAAGCAGTATTTCTTTTTTGTATTTTTTGGTAATTTCTTTTTGTCCCAAAATTGCATCTACTTTGTGGTGCTTGTTTTTGCGACAGGATACAATTTTTATGTTTTTTATTTCATTTTCACGAAGAAATTTTTCTACTACTCTTTTTTGAGCCACTCCTCCATCTGCAACTATCATATCTGGATAAGCTCATTCTTTGTGCCCAAAACGCCTCTCTAAAAGCTCTTTTAGAGCTTTTGTGTCGTCTGCTTTGTTTTGACCTTTTATGTTAAATTTTCTATATTGTTTTTTGTAAATTTGCCCATTTTCTAAAACTACCATAACTCCTACCATGTTGGTTCCTTGAAGATGTGCCACATCATATCCCTCAATTTTTTGGTAAGACGCCTTGCTTCTTACTGAGGGGTCTTCAAGGAGCGAAACATCTTTTATGTATTTTAGAGCAAAAATTTGTTTTTTTATTTCAGATGCTTTTTCAAATTTTTCATTTTTGGCAAGT
>JALUMP010000047.1:0-9220 GCA_027039745.1 Candidatus Parcubacteria bacterium | reverse complement strand
GTTTGATATTTAAAATATTTTTATTATATTCTTCTTTTGAAATAGCTGTATTTGGTACGTAACCCATTTGTTTATACAAAACAGATTTTTGCCCGTAAGAGCCTTTACGTGAAAAGAAAGGAAAAATTTTTCTTATAATCCTCAAAGCTTTTTCTAAAATACTCCTTGATTGAAATGGACCAAAATAATATTTAATCTTTTCTTTTATTTTTTTTTCTAAAATTTCTCTTTCTCTTTTTATCAAAAGTCTTGGGTAATCTTCTTTAGTGATAATTAAATAAACAAAAGATTTATCTGATTTTTCTTTGGTGTTGTATTTTGGCTGATGTTTTTTTATCAGGTTTGCTTCCAAGATTAAAGCTTCTAAAACTGAATCTGTCTTTTTAAAGTTTATATCTTTAATTTCTGAAACCATTTTTGCGATAGCTGGTCCTCTTTTTTCTACAATATCAGAAGAAAAATATGAAGAAACACGAGACTTCAAGTTAGTGGCTTTTCCAATATATAAAATCTCTTTTTTTTTGTTTTTAAAAAAATAAACACCAGAGTTAGTTGGTAGTTTATTTAAAAAATCTTTTTTCATGCTTCTATTATAACAAAATAAAATCAGGTTTTTGTTTTTTTTTTTTTTTTTTTACTTTTAGGATATTCTGAAATTCTATTTGTTATTTTAATTTTTTTACCACTAACTTTTTAGCAAAAATTGATTATATAATATTATTTATTTTTTATATGTTGGCAATCATAATTTTTAGAACTTTAATCTATTTAATAAATTTATTTTTTTTGTCTTGTATTTTTCAGGAATTTTATTTCAAATTTCAATATCATCAATCCATTGATGTTTTGGGTTACTTGTTCCGTAAATCTGAAACAACATTATAAAATCTATTGGTTTTGAGTTTCGTGTTGTTGGTCCAAAATGATTTCCGATGACTTGATCATTTACTTTTCACAGAGCCTGCCCATCTTCTTCGTCGCTTCAATGCCAATAAAATTCTGTTAAAAACCATTTATCAAGAGGAACTGGTATTTTTTTATTTTTAATTTCTCAAATTGATTTTTCAGAGTTTTCATCTCCTTGCCAGTGCCAATAAGGAACTCCATCTTCGTCTGTATCGATAAACGAAATAAGTCTAAAACCAGTTCCTTTTGCATAATCTTTTGTTTTGTATTCAAAAAAAGTTCTCCAAAGGTCGTTTTCTTTTGTTGTAATACTTTCAGAATCTAATTTTATTCAATATCTTATGTATAAATCTTTAGTTCCATCTTTGATGTCTAATATTTCATATGGGCATTGTGTATCATCATCGTTGAATTGATAATTTTCTTGTTGATATAATGCTTTTGTTGGCTTTCTATCATGTCCTATTGTTGTTTCAATTCTTGAAAAAACTGCTTTTTGATTATCATCTAAAACATAGTGAAGACCACTTTCTTTAGCTCCAAAAAGATTTATGGGTCAAGAAAAAGGATATATATCACTCCCTCTTATCATTCTATAATCTTCAGCATTTTCAACAAGCTTGTTGTCGACATATACACCATTTTCAAATCCAGATTTAAATAAAAGCTTCGCATCGTTAGAAGTATTTTCTTTTTTTGTTTGAGTTTGTTTTTTAACTGGTTTTGGTTGTTTTATGTCTGTTTGTGATGTAGTGTTAATATAAGTTTTATTTTTAACTTCCAGTGCTGGTTGTTTGTTTGCCGACGTATTTTGGAGTGTTGGTTTTGTAACTAGAGTTTTATTAATATCATCTACGCTTAATTTTTTACACCACACAAAAGAATCAATACACATCATCATTTCTCTTTTGTATCCTTCATCGCAAACTCCATTTTCAGGTATTTTAAAAGCTCTAACTTTTTCCATTCTTTCTACAGAAGCCAAGCAACAATTTCTGCTAGTTTTTTGTTCGCATTCTTTTGCCAACTTTTGATAATATGGAGTTGAGAATGTAATTTTTTTAGGTTGGTATAAAATATATCCACTAACTATAATTACTAATATTATTATTAATAATATTATTATTTCTAAAATTATTTTTTTCATATTGTTTTTTTACTAAAGAAAAATTTTTTCTCTTTAAACACAATGAAAATTGCCAAGATTATTAAAAGCCCAGTTTGGATAATTTTGCTGCCTGGGTCGGTGGCAAAAATTTCATTAAAATAACCAGCGGTAATATGAAAAACAATCGGTATAATAATATTTCGACGAGATTTATAGTAGAGCCAATTCATTATAATTACAAAAGGGAAAATACTTACCAAAAAATTAACGCCATATATCCAGCCAGTTTCTACTAAAGTGTTTTGATAGTAATGATTAATGCCCGAAAGAGGGATATGCCAAATTCCCCAGTAAAAAGCAAAAATAATTGAAGTGTAAAATAGGTTGAATTTATTTCTCAGAACATCTGTTCCATAAGTATGCCAACCAAGCTCTTCTAAAATCGGTGCCATAATCAACAAAAACCAAACTGGCAAGACACCTGAAGTAAATGTGTAGTGTCCAGTTATGGTAAATTGGTCAGCACTATAACCAAACAAAAGTGAAATTGCCTGGGCGAGCAAAATACTACCAAGCATTAAAAACACACTCAAAAATAGATATACCGGTTTAACTTTTGTAATATTCACAAATCTTTTCCATAGATCTGTTCCTAATCTAGAATCTTTGTGTATTAACCAAAAAGCAATTGTCATTGGAGCAGAAAGTCCCAGAAGTCCCAGTGTTGTCAACAAGCCCATATTGGGATTTTTTTGATGACTTAAGTTCCCCGCCCAAAACCAAAACAACCACGGAATAGTAGTCGCCAAAGAATAAAAAAGAAAAGGGTGTTTATATTTTGTTAGAGTTTTTTTCATTTTATAAATTTTTTTTACTATTTCTGCTTCGTGGAATTTCGTAAATATCGTAATAGTGTTGTTAAAATTAATGCAATAGAATATGTTGTTATTGTATTGAATATTATTATCAGAAGATAATCAAGCATATTTGGTAGCATAAATCATCCAGAGTTATGTATCGTAGAAAGTCCTATTGTGTGAAAGATTGTTAATGGTAAGTAAAATGAGATTATAATAAATGTTTCAATTCCAAAATTAAAAGTATTTAAAATAATTGTATTTACTATAAGAATTAATATAATTATACTAAATATAATTCAAGTTATTTTTGATGGTTTCAAAAAATTTTTCATAGTATATAAATAATGTATAAAGTGTATCATAAAGATTATATATTTATTTGTAGGTATTTTTATTTTTATTTAAAACTCTTCTTAAATATTTTCCAGTTAATGAATTTTTATTATCTGCTATGTTTTCTGGAGTTCCTTCTGCTACCACAAACCCACCTTTCTCTCCCCCTTCTGGTCCAAAGTCTAATACTCAATCTGCTATTTTTATTAAATCAAGATTATGTTCTATTACCATCACAGTATTACCTCTGTTTACCAATGCCTGTAAAATATCATTTAGCTTTGCAACATCGTCGTAATGAAGCCCCACAGTTGGTTCATCTAAAAGATAAATAGTTCTTTCTGTAAAAGGTCTATAAAGCTCTGAAGCAATTTTTATTCTTTGTGCTTCCCCTCCTGAAAGTGTGGTTGCAGATTGTCCAAGTTGAAGATATCCAAGACCTACATCGACAAGTGCTTTTAGTCTGTCTGCTATTGCTGGAATATTTTTAAAAAATTCGTAAGATTGTTTGATACTCATTTCTAAAATTTCTGAAATATTTTTATTTTTATATTTTACTTCTAGAGTTTCTTTGTTAAATCTTTTTCCATTACACACATCACATTTTACATACACAGCTGGTAAAAAATGCATTTCAACTTTTGTGTATCCATTGCCACTACAAGCTTCGCATCGCCCACCTTTTACATTAAAAGAGAATCTGCCTGGTTTGTAGCCTCGCATTCTAGACTCTGTTGTTTCGGTGAACAGCTCTCTTATAAAAGTATATGTTCCTGTATAAGTTGCTGCGTTGGAGCGCGGAGTTCGTCCTATTGGAGATTGGTTGATAAGTATAGAACGAGTAAAATGCTCTAACCCATCTATTTTTGCACAATTAACTACTTCTACTGAACGATAATTTCGGTCAAATCTTGATCTTAAATTTTTGTATAAAATTTCGTGCATGAAAGTTGATTTTCCAGAACCAGAAACTCCGGTAACACAAATAAGTTTTTGTAACGGGAATAATATATTTTGGTTATCAATATTGTTTACTTTTGCTCCTGTGATTTTTACGTATCCTTTTTTACCTTTTCTTCTTTTTTTAGGCATTGGTATAGCTTCTTCTTCTCTTAAATAAGCTAATGTTTTTGAGTTAGAATTATTTTTTGGAGCATCTAGAAGTTTTTGTAAATCATCTGCTACTATAATTTCTCCGCCTTTTTTTCCGGCCAATGGCCCAACATCTACCAAGTAATCTGCGGAGTAGATAACATCTTCATCGTGTTCAACAACTATTACAGTATTTCCTATATCGCGCATTCTCTCAAGAGTAGCGATTAGTCTATCGTTGTCTCTTTGGTGTAGGCCAATTGTGGGCTCATCTAAAATATATGTTGCACCAACTAAGCCAGACCCTAGTTGAGAAGCTAAGCGTATTCTTTGTGCCTCCCCCCCAGACAAAGTGTTAGCTCTCCTGTTTAAAGTAATATATTCTATACCAACATCATTCATAAAACCGAGACGTTCTTTGATTTCTCTCATCATTGGAGCGGCTATTTTTGTATCTTTTTTTGATAATTTGAGATTATCAAAAAATTTTACAGCAGAAGAAACTGACATAGAGGTAAGGTCTACTATGTTTAAACCTTTTTTGTAAGTTTTAAAATCTTTTATAGGTGTTGTTTTTGACTTTTCATTTCCTATGAAAACAGATAGGGATTCATCTTTGAGTCTATGCCCTAAACATTTTAGGCAAGGTTCATCAGAGCCAAAAAAAGTAGTTCCAAGACCGTTGCATCCCTCACATGCACCAACTGGAGAGTTGAAAGAAAAAACTCTAGGTTCTAGTTCTCCAAAAGAGAAGCCGTCTTTTGGACAAGCAAATTTTGCAGAAAGTAGAAATTCCTCTATTGAAAATTTTGTTTGCAATATTTTTTGTGCTTTTTTGTCTATCTCTTTTATTTCAAAATCAAAAACCCCCAAAACGAGCTCATCTGACTCTTCTAGAGATTTTTCAACAGCTTCAGTTAACCTTGTCTTTAAGTCTTTTTGGTTTTCTTTGTTTTTATCAAAAAATTCATCAACAAAAAATTCATCAATTAATAACTCAATGTTATGTTTCTTTTTTGGAGAAAGTGAAATTTTTTCTCTTAGAAATTTTTCTTTTCCGTCTACCCTTACAAAAGCATATCCTTTTGATAATAAATCATAAAGCATTTGATAGTGTTCCCCTTTTCTTGATCTTACAATTGGAGAAAAAATTTGGATTTTTGCCACATTCAGTATTTCTTTTGCTTGTTTTTTGCCTGAAGAGATATTTTCAATTTCATCTTTTGCATCTTGAGCTTTGTGATATATAAAAGATACGATTTCGTCAATTGAAAGTTTTGAAATTTCATCACCACAAACAAGACAATGAGGTTTTCCTATTCTTGCATATAAAACTCTAAGATAGTCATAAATCTCAGTAATAGTTGCAACAGTGGAGCGTGGATTATTGCTTCTGGATTTCTGGTCGATAGAAATAGCTGGAGAAAGCCCTGTGATAGAGTCTATATCTGGTTTTTGCATTTGATTTAAAAATTGTCTTGCGTAGGCTGAAAGGGATTCTACATATCTTCTTTGTCCTTCTGCAAAAATAGTGTCAAAAGCCAAAGATGATTTTCCAGAACCAGAAAGCCCAGAAATGACAGTCATTTTGTTTCTTGGAATTTCTACATGAATATTTTTAAGGTTGTGGGTTCTGGCCCCTTTGATTTTGATTCATTCTTCTCGTTCTTTTTTTTGAAAGCTTTTTTTCATGAAATCTTATTATAACACAAGAGAATAAAAGGTATTGCAAGGGGCTTAGATTTTAAGTTGACTAAGGAAATTCTCAAAAATAAAAAACCAAAAGTTTTTTGGTTTTTTTAAAGGCTTTTCAATAATTTATTTCTTACCAAAAAATCCTCCAAGTGAATCTAAAATACCTTTTCCTCCTTTTTTGTTTAAAAATGCTCCAGCTATATTTTTTACATCTTTCATATCTACTCCGTCTGCCAGACCTGCAGCAGCCGACATCATATCAGGGGTTATTTTTCCTGATTTGAATTGGTCTAAAACAAAAGGTAATGCTTTGCTAATAATTATTTTAGTGATTTCTGGGCTAATGCCAAATTTTTGAGCAATTGGGTTTAAGATTGATTCTGCTTTAGAACCCAAAATCATTGAAATAATATTATCTTTTTTATCTTCCCCAAGGTTTAGAGCTTTTTCTATAAAAGAGTCATCTTTTTTGAAATTTTTTGCAACTCCTTCAAGTAATTGTGGAGCAGCTTTTTCTAAAACTTTTCCAATAATATTTTTATTAACTCCAGTTTTTCCTGCAAGCTCTCCCAATGCCCCTTCTGGCATTGATTTCATCATCATATTTATTATATCCATATTTTTTATTTTTATTTAACTAATCTTCTGTTCTATTTAATTATACACTTTTTTTAAATATTATTTATTGAATAATATTGCTCAATAATTTTCAAAATTTTTTGAATAAGTTATTTAAACTTTGGAAAAAACATTCCAACCTTTTTTTGATACGTGCTGTATTCAGGGAATTTTTCTTTGAGTAATTTTTCTTCTTGCTTAGCTCTTAGATACATAAATGGTGCAAATATTAGTGATGTGGCTATAATAGTTGCATAATTAAAAAACACAAAACAACTAGCGTAAAACATCCAAATAAGCGAAGCATAAAGTGGGTGTCTTACTACAGAATAAACTCCAGTTGTAACTAAAGTATGTTTTTTATAAATCTTTATTTGATTAGCCCAGTTTCTCCCAAGCTTAAGTCTTCCTACTATATTGAAATAAGTACCAAAAATCATAATAATAGTACCTAAAAAAGAAAAAAGAATTTTTAAATAAATATTTTCTATAGCAAAAGTGCCAATATTAAACTTAATAAGCACATAGGCAAAAACAAAAAATAAAGTCATGGTTCCTGTTTCTACAATACTTTTTTTCTCTTTTATTGGTGACTTTTCTTGATGTTTGTCTTCTATAAAATTAAGGATTACAGCAAGAATTATGGCTAATACGCACAAAGCATTAATTAGAGAAATTACAATTGCTAAAATATTTATTCAATTATTTGTGTGTAGATTATTTAATAGAATATTTTGCATATAAATTATTTTCTATAAAACATATTAAACGTAGAAAAAGGCATTTTTTTCTTATCTTTAGTGAGTATATGCACGCAATCTTTTTTTACAGATTTTATATCGAAATTATATATATCTATAAAAGAAGTAACAGTTATACGGAAGAAGTTTCCATCAATATAACGTCTCTTTTCGTTTTTTGATTTAAGTAATATTTTTGGATCTATTATTTTTGAAATTTCATTTACCGATTTTATACACCCTCCTTTTCCACTACATTTAAATACTAATTTTTTACTTTTTTCAACTAGACTTTCCATTTCAAAGTTTATAGTATTATCAATTGCCGGTAGATAAGATTCTAAATTTATATCTCTAGTTATAGGAGTCCAGATGCCGTCTTTTTTATGAAGAAATGTGATTGCAATTCTATCAACATCACATGGAAGTGGTAAAAAATCTTCAAAATTTATAAGTTTTTTGGTCTGGTCTTCAATTCTCTGTAATACCCCGGATAAAGTAGCTCTATTTTTTCTATCTTTTTGCGAAATTCTACCAAAAAAAGCGACAGGTTGAAAATTAATTCCCCGTATATTTCTTTGATTTAATGCAAAGTCTATAATTTCACCCAGTTCATCATCGTTTACATTATTTGTAACAGTTGTTACCAAAGTTATAGCAATATTATATTTTTCTAAATTCTCTATTGCTTTTTTTCTAATTTCTTGTACATTTTTTCCACGCATTGCCAAAGACCCTTCAATTGAAACACTATCAAACTGTAGATAAATTTCAAAACCACCATTTGGAAAAATTTCTGCTAATTTTTTGGCAAAGTTTTCGTCTTGTGCTATCATCAGTCCATTGGTATTTAGCATTAGGTATTTTATATCCTTACTCTTTGCAAGTTTTAAAACATCAAAAATCTGAGGGTGTATGGTTGGCTCTCCGCCACTTATTTGCAAAATTTCAGCATTGCCATTTTCTGAATCTATATAAAAATCAAGTATACTATCAATTTCCTCTAAACTCATAAATCCTCCCCTACCAGAATTTGCGTAACAAGTAGGGCATCCTAGATTACATTTATCTGTAATTTCTAAAAGCCCAATGCAAGTGTGTTGTTCATGATCTGGACATAACCCACAGTCAAATGGACATCCATTTTTTATCATTGTCTGTGTTTTGCAAGTTGTACCCGGTTTATCATAAGATTTTTTCATGAAATAATATTTAGCATGTTCTTCCATGAGTTCTTTTTGTTCTCCATGCTCTAGGCAGTTTTTGAGTATAAAAATTTTATTATCTTCTAGAATAATTTTTGCAGAAACTCTTTGATGGCACTCGTTACATATACTAGTTGTAGCTTCTAGAAATGTGTAGTTTTTAGTCATAAGTTATATATTTTAATTATTTGATAATCCACTTATAGAAGAATTGAAAAACAAGCGCCGTAAACAAGAAATGGCAAAGAAAGACCTGTTATGATACCAAAAGCCTTAAATCGACGGTTATTTTTGAAAGCAGATTTTATTAAAAAACCAAAATATATTAGCATCACCACAAAAGAAAGAATACTAAAACCTACATTGACATTACCTGAATCCAAAAAACTAGCTAAATTAACTATTCAAACAGAAGATACAGTTGTTAAAAAGGCAACTATGGGCACAAGTAAAAGAACTCTAAAAAAACCTGAAAAAAAATCTTTTACCTTTTTAGTAGTGTTATCATAATAGTTCTCGTTAATAACTTCTTTTTTATCCATATTTTTAAATACAGTGAAATGTTCATCTTTCCGTATTTTTACAAATAAAATTACTGGAGCTTTAAGTTTTTTTAAAGAGTCAAAATTTAAAGCCAAACCAATAGCTTTAAAACCTTTATAT
>JALUMP010000046.1 GCA_027039745.1 Candidatus Parcubacteria bacterium | reverse complement strand
TTCATTTTCAGATTTGGTTGTCCGTTCCTCTCGCTTGTTGTCTGGTGCGAAGCAGCGGACAACAAAGCGGGAGTTCAGCCCGCGCCCCCGTTGTCTCGGTCGCGGAGCGTCCGAGACAACGATTATCTTGAGGAATAAGTTCCCGACAGGGATACTTATTCCTCTCCTAGAACTTGTTGTATCTGAATTTATTTTATCACTATAAAGTTAAAAATCTAACAATTATAAAATCTACTTTTTTAGTAATTTTTTTGTATGAATCACTCTCACTGATTTCTTTAATAGGTTTTTTATTTTATCTCTAAAGTATCTAATATATATTACAACAACTATTACATATAGTACCCCTTTATATGGAAGACCTGTCACAAAAAGATCAATAGCAGAATAATCTCCATTTGAAATTAAAAATATAAAAAGTTTTAAAGAAAGCACCATAAAAAAATATAATAATCCATACTCAAGAGAAACACATAATATTTTTCTTTTAACTTTATAATCTGATATAAAAGACATAATTGTTAAAAAAATAAATAATGTTGGTCCTATCATTAAAAATTTAAATAGAGTTATTTCATCACATATAATCATTTTTGTTTTTACATCATAGAACATAATAGCAAGAGTAGCAATATATGTTAAGAAAATAACTTTATATAACAATGAAAATTTTTTTAGGAATATGTTAAATATTTTTATAGAAATTAAGAGTATTAACCATGGTGCTAATATTTCAATAATTATCATCATAAATCATATTCTCCTTATATTTTAATAAGTTTTAAATAACATACACCTTGACAAATAAGTAATTTTACTTACTTAAAAAGCTTTTTTACAAAACTAGGAGGTTTGTAATCCTCTTCATCAATCTCTTTCATAACGATCTTGCATTTAGGACAAAACCTAAGTTTATCATCAGGTTGTAAATTATCACTTCTTGGTTGATGCTTTTCTTGAAACTTACATTTTGGACACTCAAAATAAAATGGTGGTGGCTTTATCATAATTTCAACCTATAACCATTAAATTTTTTTATTTAATAATATGTTTGCAATTATTTTCTTATATAATTCTGGATTTGTTAAATCTTTTTTATCGGCATTTTTCATTTCGCCTTTTATAGTTTTTTTCAAATTTTCAAATATTGTTAGTAATTCTTCTTTATCATCTAATGTGTATCCCATACTATATAATTTTGAAACAGCTGTTAACATTGCAGCTGTTATTGTTAAAGCTATTGTTGCTGCAGCAATATCCAATACACCTGTTGGTGGTAAAAAACTTTTCACTATTAAAAATAAAGATGTACCTACATTTTCAGCTACAAAAACTCCTACCATAGATACTGCTTGAGATTTATTTATCATCTCTCCAGTATAAATATATGATAAAGTAGCAATAGCAGTAGCTTGTATAACCCCAATATATAAAGCACTACCAGGCACAAATGCTGCTCCAGCTGCTGAAACACATGCAGTAGTTATTGTAGCTATTGCTTTTTTTCTTTTATCCTTTAGCTCTTTGATTAAAATCAAATCTTTTCCATTTTTCTCTAAAAAGTTTAGTATATCATTTCTAACCTCTTCGATACCCTTTACAAGTTTAGGTCTTCCAAATTCATCAACTTCAATTTCATATTCTTGTCCTCTAAAAACTTCTTTGTCTTTAGGGTCATATCCTCTGCTTACAACTGGATATATTTTTTCGTCTGGAGAAAGTCCTAATTGTTCTTTCCATTGCTGTAATACAATATTCAAGTTTTCTTCTGAAAAAGTATCTGCTTTATTTAATACTATAAAAACTTTTTCAGCATGTTGTTTTAAATATTCATATTGTTCTTTTTGAGAAGCATCTGCTGAACCAGATAAAACTAAAATTCCAATATCTACACCTTCTTCTTCAATGAAATTTTTTGTTTCTAAAGAATTAGATTTATTTATATCTTCTAGACCTGGAGTGTCAATTACTTTTATATTTTTACCTATTTTTGTAATTTGTACTTTAGTAGTTTCTCCTGATTTTGCACCTACTTTAAACTTAGGTTTATCTTTTTCTGCATCAAAAAAAGCATTTAAAAATGAACTTTTTCCTGAACTAACTTTACCAATAACTAAAACATTTAGAGTTGCATTAACTTTTTTTGAAAGTTCACCAAACATTTCATCAAGTTTTTTATTTAATTTATCTTCTTTCTCACTATACATTTCACACATCCTTTAAATTTGAATTTACCAATTTATTAAAAATAGGCATATTCAAAAGTTCTTAGGAGTTTTTTGCTTACTTTTTTTAAAAAAAGTAAGGGGAAGAGCAAAGAAAGATAAAACTTTTTAAAAAGTTTATTTGCTCAAAGCCTAAATAAAAGGCTTAAAATTGCTAAAAACTTTGCTATTGTAACTTGAACTCTTGGATACAACGATTATCGTGAGGAATAAATTAGCCGTCAGGGTAATTTATTCCTCCTCCTCGTACTTGTTATATCAAGACTAATTTTAGCACTAAAAAGTTAAGATACAATATGGTTGTTTTTTAATCATTTTGTATTTTTTTGATTTCCCATCTTTCATCAATTTTTTCAGAATTAAGTTCATCTTCAGCAAATAAGTATTTAACACCTTTGATAATACTATATCCACCAAGAGCTGCTAATGCTGGAACGGCAGCAACAGTCATTAGACCACCCATCATTCCACCAAAGCCAACTGCAGCTAATCCAGATGAAATTCCAGTTGCTCCTAAACCTACAACAGCACCTGAAGAACTAACAGCTGCCGTAATACCACCAAAACCTAATATTCCCCCTCCAATTGCTCCAATATTTTCTGCAATACCTTCTTTTTGAGTTTTACTTAATTTAGAATATGGTTCGTAACCAATTTCTATTAAAATTCCTGTTTGTTTCATAAACTCTTCAGTTGGTAATGTAATTTCCGCAAGCAATCTTGCTGTTGTTGCATGACTACATCCAATTACTTTAGAAATTTGAGGTGCTGAAATTTCTTCTTTTTCCATAAAATTTGCAAGTAAAACTCTACAGTTTTCAACTGTAATTCCCTTTTCTTCTTTTGCCATG
>JALUMP010000045.1 GCA_027039745.1 Candidatus Parcubacteria bacterium | reverse complement strand
AAAAAACACCATTCATTATTTTATGTAATTAATGAAAAAATAAGTATTAGTATTGTATAATAAATTAAAAGGAGATAATTATGAGTGTATATATGTTTAAAATATTTTTTGCAATATTTGTATTTCTAATGTTTTTAGGATTTTATTTATTGTATACCAAAGTTCCAAAAATAAAAACAAATGAAACAATGATATTTGTTTCAGCATTTTTTACAACATTAATATTCTTACCAATTTTTTATGTTGGGATATTTTACCTTAGCTCTATTTATTTAGATCAAGGAGAGACGGTGATGTTAAAAAAAGAAATTATATCTGCAAAAAGAACTCCAGATCTGAAATATTACAACATAAAATATTTAGATGGAAATAAAACTAAGCTTGTTAAGTTAAAAGAAAAACTATTATTTTCAAATAATTTTGAAAAAGGAAAAAGTTATTTGTTTATTGAAAAGTGCATAAAAGCTCCAGATGTTCTTTATTATATAAATGAAAAAAAAGATTATATTCATTTCTTTCAACCACGAAAAAGATGTAAAGATATTGAGCCAGTTATATATGCAAGAATCAAAAAGGAAAAATAAAATTATGCAACAAATACAATTAAAATTCGATTACATGAACTATGCACCGACCTCAGAGCAAATGGATATATATAGTATAGATTTGGACAAGCATTCAATTTTTGCAATTCGTGCATTAGCAGGAACAGGAAAAACAACAACATTATTAGATTTTGCAAAATTACATCCAAAGAAAAAGTTTGTATATGTAGCATTAAATGTAGATGTTGTAAATGCAGTAAGAAAAGAAGCAAAAAAATTAAACATAACAAATATTGAATTTTACACAATTCATGCTTATGCTAATCAAGCTACAAAAGAATATTCAAAGGGAAGAGAGAAAAAAGAAATAACTATTGATTTTATAAAAGACTATTTGAATTTAAGTAATCATAGGGATGCTTTTGTAATTAAAACGGTGTTGTCAAAATATTGTTCACAAACATTGGATTTTTCTGCCTTTTCAAGTATGATTCTTTCTGAGAATATTGCAATCATTGATCAATTTGAATTAAACAATGAAGAAAAAATACAATTTATTAACTACATAAAAATACTATTGGATGATTTTGAAAATGGGAATATTAATTTTGTTCCTCATTCTGTATATTTAAAGTATTTCATAGATAATCAAAAATTAATTAATGCAGATTGTTTAATGGTAGATGAAAGCCAAGATTTAAATGATGCAATGTTCTCTTTTGTTGAATCTCAAATAAAACTTGGATTAGAAAATGTAATTGCAGTAGGAGATCAAAATCAATCTGTCTACGGATTTTTAAGAAGTAGGGATATAATGAAGAAACTAGTTGATGAGTATGGAGCTATTGTTAAAACATTAACGAGATCGTTTAGATTTCATCCAAATTCCAAAATGGAAGAATATGCTAATAGATTCCTATTAATGAGAGGGGAGCAAATATACGGAGCTGCAATACATAAAGATTCAATTTGTAGAAATGAAGCCTTTATTGCTAGAACTAATATGCAGGTGTTAACTAAAGCATTAGAGTTAATTAAAGATGGTGTGTCTTTTCATTTAATGGGAGGGACAAAAAGTATTGATGAAGATTTAATTATGGATCTTTGGAATTTAATGTTAAAAAATGGAAAAGCTATAAAATCTGGAATTATTCGAGAATATTCAAATATTTCAGAATTTAAAGAATGGGCAACAGAAAAAAATCTTGTTGAATTCATTTCTGGATGTAATTTTGTGAATCAAATTTTCCAATGGCAACAAGATACTTCAGTGGTCACAGCAATGAAAATGTATGGTATATATGATAAAAAAATACCATTTCCAAAGAAAATATTAATTACAATAAATGCATTTAACAAGCGAAAATCAAGTGTTATTTTATCGACATTCCATAAATCAAAAGGTTTAGGAATAGATAGAGTTACAATTTTACCAAATAAAAAAGATGGACAAAAAAACTTCATGGGAATTCCATATGGAGTAAAAATCATTAAAAATCCAATTTTAAGCAAAAAGACTCCAATAGAAGAGAATTTCTTTCAAGATATTCAAGGTAATTTTGGATATTTATTGATGACAGATGATCAAAAAGAATCATTGTTTGATGAGTACAATTTGATGTATGTAGCTTGTACTCGAGCAAAAAAAGAAATGTATGTAGAGGATGTTAGAATGGTTGCATCAGCAAACTTTATAGCAGCTCTGTATGTAGTGGTGGCAGAAAAAGAATTAACACAAATTAAAATTGGTGATGGTAGATTGGTTGATTGCTATAAAGTTGAGGTAAATGTTTTAGCAGGTAAAACTGAAAGATATTTCATTTCAAAAGAAAATGCTCTTGAATTTTTATATTACATTAAAGAAAGAAGAGTGTGAAAAACAAAAAAGGAAAAACATGAATAAAATAGAAAACAAAATCGAAGATAAAGGTATTTTTCAAAAGATCTATTCTTTTTTTGATAAGATATTACCATTTAGAAAAGCAAATGAAAACTCTTTTTATAGAGTGAAGTCTATTATATCAACACTAATAGGAATTGGAGTTTTTATTTTTTTATTGGTTGAAATTTTAATAGCATTCAATTTTATGGTAAGTTCAAATTTATTTAATAAGAATAAAGTAGATATAAAAAAAGAGCATAATATTGCAGTGTTGAACTTTAATGAGCAAATAACAATTGATACATACAAGAGATTTAAGGCAAAAATGGATAAATTTAAAAAGAACAAAAAAATTGATTCAGTGCTTATTGTCTTTAATTCAGGAGGAGGTTCTCCATCTGCATCCGATGATATGGCTAATTATATTTTAGACTTCAAAAAAGATAAAAAAGTATATGTTTATGTTCAAAGTATTTGTGCATCAGGAGCATATTATATTGCATCAGCAGCTAATTATATATATGCTAACCGAAATATAAAACCTAATCAAACCTGATCATAAGACCAAAAGATTAAGCATTAAGAAGAATCAAGTGATTCCCATTCTCCTATTTCGAAGAGAACTAAGAAAGATATATATAAACTGTCTCACAA
>JALUMP010000044.1 GCA_027039745.1 Candidatus Parcubacteria bacterium | reverse complement strand
TTTGTGAGACAGTTTATATATATCTTTCTTAGTTCTCTTCGAAATAGGAGAATGGGAATCACTTGATTCTTCTTAATGCTTAATCTTTTGGTCTTATGATCAGGTTTGATTAGGTTTTATATTTCGGTATTCACCAGAATCTAATATTCTTATATTTCTAATAAACTCAAAATACATATCATTATTTGGATTTACTATGAATTTATATGTTTGATATTTTTTTAATTGAATTTCTTCTTTAAAAATAACAACACTTTCTTCTAGTTCATCCAATACAGAAATTGCCTTTTGTAAAGTTTCTTCACCAAAGTTAGATGGAACATCTTGAAAGAATACATAAGAATATTCTTCATTATGCAAATTTTCTCTATTTGCTTTGTCAATACCAATTAAACAACAAGTGACAATTTCTTTTTCATTATAGAAAACACCATCACCCATCTCTTTCTTTTTTCTAAAAAAACGAATCAATGAATGAGAAGGTGTATGTAAATTTTCAATCTTAAATTGTCTTGTTGCTAAAAATTCCCAAAAAGCTTCAGAACCATAAAGAAGTCCTGTTGCGACATCAACACAAACTTGTACACTGTTGAAATCAAAATTATCCACAAGTTCTTTCATTGCTTTTTCCAATAAATATTCTTTATTAAAAGGTTTATTTTTAAAAGAGAAAAATACTTTATTATTCATATTTTCTCTCAGGGTGTACTTAATATGGTAGGAAGCTTTCTTACAAAGATTTATTACACCATATTCATTTTCAACATAACCGATATGACCATTGAATGAAGTTGCAACAACAGATCGAGATCTTCCAATAAATTCATCAAATTCATTTTCATTTTCTTTTTTATTTATATCCATAAATAAATCTACATCATTATAAACTTGATTTATCCAATCCATGTTTAAAAGTTTAGATACAGCAGATAAAACAGCCGCCCCAGCAATTATTACTGCACCCTCCTCTTCTGTCTCTGGAATTGAAGTGATGTTAGATAATTCTGCTAAAACAGCTTTTCCTAGTGCTGCATTTGGTTTAAAATAATCCATTTTTTTCTCCTTATAACCATTAAAAATTTTATTCAAAAAGAATAGAATGGTAACTATATTATAAAAAATAAAATTTATCTAATTTTAGCAGAAGACATCGCCCTTTAGGACGGAGAGGTTCACTAGAATATGATAAGGTGAACTACCCAACCGCTAAAGACGATTGGGCTTCAAAAGATTGAGTTGTGGAATATTAGAACATGATTGTTCTTTTATCTACAACTTAGAGCTTTTGATTATTTATAGTCTTGTTCCAGACTGAAACTGCATCATACCTAATTCTTGAATATTTTTAGCTGCACTAAGATCTCTATCTAACTTTGTATTACAGTTATTATAAGTTTTAGTTATAATAATCAAAATTAATTATAAAAAGCGTTTAACCTAATGGCTAAAGATCATTTGGTTTTCTGCATTAAATTATAAAAAACTGCTAACTTTCAGTAGAAATTTTTAAAAAACTATTTTTTATTGTTAGAAAAATTCAAAAATTAGATATAATTAAAAAAAAGGATTGAAAATGAAAGCAATTAAATTATCTTATATAGAGGACAACCCAGATCGATTTAAAGTTTGTGTAAAAGGGCAAATAAATTATTTTAAAAACAAAAAATGTGTTGACACATTATGTACTTGTAATAACACTTTTAAAAAAGAACCAAATGCTGTAAAAAAATGGGTTCAAGAACAATATGATTTTTTAACTGATGGGAGCAATGATCCAATATTAAAAAAATCTTTTGGTGAAAGTAAATTATATGATATAGAAAATTGAATTAAGCTTTTTCATTTTGAAACAAATATTTTAAAAAAATGAAAAGTAAAGCACTGATTGCTATAAAAAGAAGAATACTGCCCATATAGGAAATGTTTTCTTCTAATATTTTTGTTTGAGATAATATTTTTATTGGTGTAGCACCTTGCTTTGCAATATCGTATCCTTTTTCTATGTTATCATAAATTACTTCTTTTGATATATATTCTTTTATAAAAACAATAAAACATATGATTGATATCAAAAATGAATTTTTAAATATATTGAAATTTTCTTTTTGTTTAAACTCAAGATATAATACCCAAATTAATAGAGACATTGATAATATAATGTGTACTACTAAAATTATATTGTTTGATTTTGCTATTAAAAATAATCCCAATAAAACATTTGTAATAGAAAAAAATTTTTCATATATTTTTCTTTTATTTAACACCAGATATAAAGCTAGTGCAATACTCAATATAATTCCCATTCCTAAATGTATAGGCCAAAGCTCCATCCTCAATAACATCATTGATTTTTCATTTATTGCTTGTTCTGTTTCTAAGAATTTTGAGAATAAAATGTTGTTTACAATTTCTATTGTAAAGATTATAGAAGATGTTATTCCTATTATTAAGAAAATTATTTTATTTTTCATAAATATCCTTTTAAAATTGAAGCGCTTTACACTACAAAACTGTGAACATATTATACACAATAAATGTTAAACATAAACTTAATTTATAATTAACATTTCAGCTTATATTTAACTTTTATCGTGTATAATATACAAATAAACAAATAAAAGGATGTCGGATGAAAAAATATAGCGAATTAAATGATAGTGCATTAATTAATTTAAAAATATTGAAGAGAAAAAATAAAAAAAATCTTAAAAATAAAGCAAACATTTTATTAAATAAAAGAAAAGAAATAAAAGATTCGACAGGAATGTCTTCAGAAGAAAAGCATAAAATGTTAAAAGAAAATTCGAGATATCTTACTGCAAATAATATTGGGATTCATAATCTTAAAAATGAAATTTTCGAAATAGAGAGAGAGCAAAGAAAAAGGAATCAATAACTCAAATTCAAAATCTTGTATAAGCAGATATTGAGAAATTTCAAAATATACAAAAATTATGCTAAAATAATAAAAACAAAAAAAGGATAGAAAATGATAGGAATTTTAATAATTCTAAGCAGAAATCCCAATGGTCTTTAGCCGTTGGGCTGAATGCTTTTTATAATTAATTTTGAATATTATGACTAAAAATAGCTTA
>JALUMP010000043.1 GCA_027039745.1 Candidatus Parcubacteria bacterium | reverse complement strand
CCACCACTTTCATTATTATCTAAAAACAAAGGAAAAATAGATGCAGGAGATATAAAAACAAATGCTAATATTATAAAAAATACATTATTATCGTTTGGTATAAGTTCAGAAATAGCTGGTGTTTCTGTTGGTCCAACAGTAACAAGATATTCTTTAAAACCAGCCTCTGGTGTAAGAGTTTCTCGTATATCAGCTTTAGCAGACGATTTAGCTCTAGCTTTGTCTGCCAGGTCAATTCTTATAGAAGCTCCAATTCCAGGAGAGTCATTAGTAGGAATAGAAATTCCCAATAAAAACAAAATAATTGTTGGAGCAAGAGAGCTTTTTTCTTCAAAAGAATTTCAAAATTCAACTTATGCTTTACCAATTGCAATAGGAAAAGATATTGGAGGTAAAACAACAATTATAGGATTAGAAAAAACACCTCATATGCTTGTTGCTGGAGCAACTGGTGCTGGTAAATCTGTAACAATTCACGCTATTTTAAATTCTTTATTATACAAGCATGGTCCAGACACTCTAAAACTTATATTAGTAGACCCTAAGAGAGTAGAAATGACCTTATATAACGGTATTCCTCACTTACTTACTCCAGTTATTGTAAATCCTAAAAAAGCAATTTTAGCATTAAGATGGGCTATTAAGGAAATGGAAAGAAGATATGAGGTTTTAGAAAATTATCATTTAAGAGATATAGATTCATATCATAAAAATATAGAAAAAATAAAAAATAAAAAAACAGAAGAAGACATAGAAGCTATGCCATATATCGTTATTGTTATAGACGAGCTTGCCGACATTATGCAACAATATCCAAAAGAATTAGAAGCGGGAATTGTCTCAATTGCCCAAAAAGCACGAGCTGTTGGAATACACCTTATTTTATCTACACAAAGGCCATCAGTTAATATTGTTACAGGTCTCATAAAAGCCAACATACCAACAAGATTAGCTTTACAAGTTTCATCAGCTATAGACTCAAAAACAATTTTAGATATGGCAGGAGCAGAAAAACTTTTAGGACAAGGAGACATGCTTTATCTTTTAGGAAATATGGCAAAACCAATACGTGTTCAGTCTTCTTTTATTTCAGAAAAAGAAGTAAAAGCAATTGTAAAGTTTATAAAAAAAGCTAATAAAACTTTTTTAGGAGACGATATATCTTTTTCTTCGGAAAATGATAGATCGAAACAAGCAGAAGAAATTATAAAAATATCTTCACAAATAGATATGGATGATGCAGATTTTGATGCAGACCCACTGCTTATGAAAGCAAAAGAAGAAGTTATAACAAGTGGTAAAGCCTCAACTTCATATTTACAAAGAAAATTTTCAATTGGTTATTCAAGAGCTGCAAAGCTAATAGACCTACTTGAAGAAAAAGGTATAGTTGGTCCAGCTAATGGTTCAAAACCAAGAGATGTTTTAGTTGGAAGAGAACAAGAAAATTAAGTTTGGAATATTTATTAATAATAATAATAATAATAATGATTATTGTTTTATTATGAGAAACATTGTCGTCATTACGAGCGCAGAGCGGTAATCCAACAATCAGCACAACTAAAATAATTCCGGTATTAGTCATTGCGAATGAATGTGAAGCAATCCAGAAATAAACCTAGATTGCCACGCTTTTTCCGCTCCGCTCCAAAAGCTCGCAATGACAGTTTTGTTATTGCGAGGCGCGAAGCAATCTAGAAGTAATTAGAAATTTTGATTATTATTATTTATATACAATAAACTAAACTTGAAAAAGTATACAGTATACAGTATACTGTATACTATAAATAAAAAAAAAAAATAAAAAAAAAATTTTAAAATATATAATAAAAAAAGGTCTAACAAAACCATCTGATATAGATTTTGAGTTTTCTATTAATAGACAAATGATTCATAGACATTTAAAGAGTCTCTTAGAGGATGGTTTAATTAAGAAAAATGGGAAAGCTCCAGAAGTTTTTTATTCTGCAATAAATAAAAAGAACAAAAAAGAATACATTTTTTCTGATAAAATTAAAAATGTTTTAGATAAAGAATTTTATTTTATAGATCCAAAAGGATTAGAGTTTTTTGGAAGTAATGGGTTCGTTGTTTGGTGCCAAAATAGAGGTTTTAATATTAGAAAAAAGTCTGAAGAATTTTTAAAAATTTACAAAAAATATAAAAAAGTTAGAAAAAACAATTTGTTGGATGCCAGTTCAAAAATTCAAAAAACTTTTGGCAAAAAACAATGTGTAAAAAAATTATTTTATTATGATTTTTATTCAATTGAAATTTTTGGTAAAACAAAAATTGGGCAAAGATTACTCTATGCCAAACAAAGCCAAGATAAAAAAAGAATACAAGAAATAGCAAAGAAAATCAAAGAAAGTCTTGATAAATTAATAGAGGTAGAAAAAATTGATTCTGTTGTTTTTGTTCCTCCAACAGTTCCACGAGGAATACAATTTATGAAGATTTTAGAAAAAAGTTTAAAATTAAAATTACCAAAAATAAAAGTAAAAAAAATTATCTCAGATATTCGTGTTCCGCAAAAAACTTTAAAAAAATTAAAAGATAGAGTTGAAAATGCTGACAATACTTTTTGGGTAGAAGAAAATATTAATTTTAAAAATATATTAATTATAGATGACGCAGTTGGTTCTGGGGCTAGTATTAATCAAATAGCATGTAAAATCAAAAAAAATAATGATGTCAAAAAAATAGTTGGATTTGCTACTACTGGAAGTTTAAACGATTTTGAAGTTATCTCAGAAGTTTAATTAAAAAATAATTATCATTGCGAACGAATGTGAAGCAATCTAGAAATAAACCTAGATTGCCACACTTTTTCCGCTCCGCTCCAAAAGTTCGCAATGACAGTTTTGTTATTGCGAGGCGCGAAGCAATCTAGTAACAACCACAAATCTAAAATTATCGGTATCCGTCATTGCGAATGAATGTGAAGCAATCCAGCAATCACTATAAAATTTTGTCAAAAGACAAAAGAAGTGTTATATTTAAATAGACAAAAAATTTATTTTAAATATGCTGAAACTACGTTAAAAACCCTATTTTTTATTATTTAATATGTTTTCACAAAAATTTACAAAAAAAATATATCTTATTTTAGTTTTTATTATATTATTTTATTT
>JALUMP010000042.1 GCA_027039745.1 Candidatus Parcubacteria bacterium | reverse complement strand
TTGTAAAACAAATAAGTAATACAAAAAAAGAAAAAAAAAAAATTTTAAAAATAAAAAAAACAAATAAAAAAATAAAAGAAAATATTCTCGGACATCTAAATGATTTTTCAAAAACAAAATATGAAGCAGACATAAAATTAGCTAATTTTTTTGATGCAAATAAAAATAAATTCACTTTATCTGTTTCAAAATATTATTATAGTAAATCAGAAAATATAAGGAGTATAGATGTAAATTTTGATATAAAAAGAACTGATAAAAAACTAATAAATATATTTGTTTCCAATCTTTTGATGAATAATTATATTAAAATAAACAATTTTGATTTTGATAATAAACATATATTTGGAAACATTTCTATATATCAATTATATTCTAAACCTCTCCGTCTTAAAGGGCGATGTCTTCTGCTAGATAAAGATAAAGGAAGAGAAAATGAAAATTAAGCATATATTACTTTTATTTACAATGATCTTTATAATTTCTATTTTATTTTTTTCAAATTCAATATTTTATAGTGTCTTTACTTCTTTTAGTATAGAAAAAAATATAACAAAAAACGAAATATTTCAAAAAAATAGTGCTTTATATAAAAAACTACAAAAGAAGAAGGAAAATTTTAATGAGATAAAACAAAAAATAAAAAATAGGGGAAAAAACAAAGAATATATTGTAAATTATTTATTAAATAAAGTAAGGGTAGATGAGGATAAAAGAGTAAGATATAAAAATAAAATAAATAAAGTTACCTTAAATTATATTGATTTTAAGAATAAAAATGTTATAATAAATTCAGAAACAAAAAGAGAAGGAGATAGTATATATGGATATACTATCTTTAAGATTTATGAAAATAAAATTCTTCTTTATTCAAAAAAAGGATTCATATGGTTAAAACTTTTCAAATAATAGGAGTATTTTTTATTATAACTATTTTATCAGGATGTGCAAATAAAGAACAATTGATTTCACCTTTAATGAAAGCAGATGTGAATATAAGTAAAAATCCAGCTTTTAATGAAAAAGCAATAAATCAATTAAATGTATTAAGAAAAAAAGAAGAGGCAGCAAAAAGAAAACTGCCATCTTTTAATATTAAAGAAAATGGATATTCTAAATTATCAATCTTATCAAATCAAACTGTTACTCTTTCGGCAAAAGGAGTAAAATTAGGGGATATTCTTTATACTATCTCGCATACTTTGCATTTGAATTTAATTGTAAATAAAGATGTTGATGTAAAAACACCAATCACATTGTCTGTATCTAATGCAAACTTAGAAGACACATTAAATATGATAATGGACATATCAGGTTGTTATTATGTGATAAAAGGAAATATATTGTATGTTAAGCAATATATGCAAAAAGATTTTTTTATTCCATATGTGCATACAACTTCGTCATTTAAAACAGATTTAGGTGGAGACACATTAGGTTCAGCAACGGCGGGACAAGGTTCGGCGGGAACAATTAAAGGTAATTTTAAATTAAATTTTGATAACAAAGCAGAAAATAACAATTTTTATAATAGTTTAGAAAACAATATAAAAGAATTAGTTGGTAAAAAAGGACATTATTCTTTAAATAAATTTAGTGGAATATTAACTGTTTATGATACGAAGAAGAATATAAAAGTTATAAGTGATTTCATTAAAAAAGTAAAAGAACAAACTTCGAAAACTGTATTAATTGAAACTAAAATACTTGAAGTAACACTAAATAAGACTCACAAACTTGGTATTAATTGGAATTCAATATCAAAATTAGCAGGGAATAGTTTGCAGTTGACACAAAATCTTGCATTAACAGGGGCAACGGCTGGAACGGCAATATTCAAAAGTCCAACTGCAGATTTTACAACAATGATTAATGCTCTTGATTCTAGCGGAACAGTAGACACCTTGTCAAATCCAAGAATTAAAGTATTAAGCGGTCAATCTGCAATTATATCATCAGGGAAACTTGTTCCATTCTGGGAAAAAGAAGTTCAAACAGATCAAGGAACAGGTGGTTCCGCTAGCAATACACAAGTAACTTATAAAAGAAGAGATGTATTAAATGGTGTTACAATGGGAGTTACCCCAACAGTAATGAAAGATGGGAAGATAATGTTAAATGTGATACCTATCACATCTCATATAGCAAAAATTATTCAACATTATGATGAAAAGGGAAAAAGTGTTGCAAGTGCACCAGTTCTTGATATTAAAGAAGCAGGAACAATTATACATGCAAAAGATGGAGATCTTGTTCTTATAGGTGGTCTTATAAGTAATGTAACAAAGAAAGAAACATCTTCCATCCCTTTACTTGGTTCTATTCCAGGATTGGGGGCGATGTTCACTCAAACAAACAATGTTGTAGAAAAAAAAGAGTTGGTAATTCTCATTAAACTAAAGGTTATGAAATGAAATATATAAAAATATTAATAGTAATGCTATTGTTGCCAATAGTTCTGTTTGGAAAAGAATTTTATAGTGTAAGATATATATCTATTAAGAATGTCAATAATGAAAGTGAACTTTTAAAAAAGATTCCAAATGAACTTAAAGTGAAAACTTTTTTCATCAATTCAGGTAGATATAAAGTAGCATCTTATGGGGTATTTAAAACAAGACAAGAAGCAGAACAAGCTCAAAAAAAATTGATTTCATTTGGGTATAAAAAAACATATATCAGAAAGAAAAAAATAGGTTTAATCCCTAAAAAAACAAATCAGATGCAAAATAATAGTTTTTCAATGTCAGAAACTATAGCAAAAATAAATAAATTATACTCTAAGGGGTATTTTTTAGATTGTATTAAAGAATATAAAAATATTTTAAGTAATGGATATTCAAATAAAAATATTTTTTTAAATTTGTCATATTTATATGGAAAATTTGGGTATACCAAAAAATTGCAAAAGATGTTAACACCTGAATTAAAAGAAAGTATGCTTTTTTCATTTGAAAGAGGATGGTACACAACATTAAATGAAAGAGGTACAAATTTTGTTAAAACAAATTTAAATATAGATAAAACGGGAAAGATGAATCTTTTATTTGGTTTATATATAGAAAAGACAAAAGGATTTAAAGAAGCAATTAGATATTATAATAAAACTTTTTTATTAAATCCGACAATGAAAGAT
>JALUMP010000041.1 GCA_027039745.1 Candidatus Parcubacteria bacterium | reverse complement strand
GGAAGAATTGTTGAAATCTATGGCCCAGAATCTTCTGGAAAAACTACTTTAGCTTTGCATATTATTGCAGAAGCTCAAAAAAAAGATGGTATTGCAGCTTTTGTAGATGCAGAACATGCTTTGGACCCACTCTATGCTAAAAAGCTAGGTGTAAAAACAGATGAGCTTTTGGTGTCTCAACCAAACTCTGGTGAACAAGCCTTGGATATTGTAGACGCTCTTGTGAGAAGTGGAAAAATGGATGTTATTGTGATTGACTCTGTGGCAGCTCTTACCCCACGAGATGAAATAGAGGGAAATATGGGAGACTACCATGTAGGAAAACAAGCGAGACTAATGTCTCAAGCTTTGAGAAAATTAACTGCAATTGTTGCAAACTCAAAGACAGTTGTGATTTTTATAAACCAAATAAGAATGAAAATTGGAGTGATATTTGGCTCTCCTGAAACAACTACTGGTGGAAATGCATTGAAGTTTTATTCTTCTGTGAGAATTGATATAAGAAGAATTGCTCAGATTAAAAAAGGAGATGAGGTGGTAGGTGGAAGACATAGAGTAAAAATTGTTAAAAACAAAGTAGCCCCTCCATTTAAAATGACTGAATTTGACTTGATTTACAACGAGGGTATTTCACAAGAGGGAGAAATCTTAGCTCTTGGAGAAAAATTTGGATTGATTGAAAAGAAAAAAGCTACTTATTGATATGGTGATGAAAAAATGGGAGTTGGATATGACAAAACTAGAAACTGAATAAAAGATAATACTAAACAAAAAAACCAACTTTTGAAAGATATTAGAAGTAAAATGAGAGAGGAAGAATAATTAAAAAACGAAGCTTAAGCTTCGTTTTTTAATTAGAAATATAGAATTTCTCCTTGTTTTGATTATGTTATTTTTTAAAAAGATGTTTAAAAAAAGGAATTTCTGATAGTTTGTTTGTTGTTTCTGCTTTTGTTCTTTTTCTAATTTCTTTCTTTAAAATTTTCATCTCATTTAACTTTTCTTTAGATAAAGTTTTACCAAATGTATTGTACATCTCTCAATTATCTTTTTCTTTATATAAAGATTTTAATCTTTCTTCTAAAACACTCAAACTAACATTTGTTAAATCTTTTTCTTCTGTTTTTTCTGAGTTATTTTCCATGTTTTTTATATAAATTAATTAATAATATTTATATTATCTTAACTTATTTATTGAAATATGTCAATGATAAAATATATCATGAAAATCACAGAATATTCTCTTAAACATAGATATTATTAAATAAAAAAACACCTTGACTGGTGTTTTTTAAATTAGTTTTTTTGAGAGACGAAACTTTTTAAATAACGTTCTTTGGCTGTTAACTGTTTTATTTGTGAGTCAAATAAACCAACTACCCCCTTACCTTCTTTTTTGTTTTTTGATTTTTGCTCTTTTAAGCTTCTTATTTTTTCTGCAATCTCTTTAATTCTTTCTAAAATTTTTGCTTTTGCCTCTTGTGCTTTTTTCTTGGCATCTTCTTGTGTCTTGTGCATTTGCTCTATTTTTCCTGGGCCACGTTGGATTGTTTCTTTTTTTTGTTTTTCCATATTCATAATTATTGTAAATTAAAATTATTATAATGGTTTTTCTAGGGCTGACTGCTCATGACTATCTTAGTTCTAAAATAACATTTTTAACACAAATGTCAAGCTTTTTTAAAAAGTATTGTTGCAGGAGGTGGATTTCTGGAAGCCTGCTTTTTGGGCTTCGGATTCTGTGCAGAAGTATGCCTCGCCTTTTGATTGGTCTATTTTGATACGACTGTAGTTTGGGCAACCTGGGTAAAAATATAGTTTTCCGTAACCCTTTTCAGAAATGTTGCCTTTGATGGTGCAACTTGGGTCTTCTGGCTTGCTGTCGTTTTCTCTATGACGAGCGGCGTCTTTTGTTTTGCTAGCTACAAGCTCTGGGCAAGCAGACCATATACCACGACCAGCTTTTCTAGCGCTACTTGTGCTGCGGGCGATAAGGTCTCTGTATTTTGTGTCTTTTGGACTTTTATAATTGAAAATCATACCCTCGTATGCCAAAGAGTTGTTGACTATGATGGTGTCTTTTTCTGGATTTTGGCTTTTTAGTAAAACGTATCTAAGTAACCTGCCATATCTGTCTTTTGCTGTTTTGTCTTTTTCTAGATAAATTGCCTTTCCCTCTACCAGCTGTTTTAAAAAATCTTTTGACTCTTTGTAGTAACACTCTCCTCTTTCGGGAGCATCTATGCCAAGCAACCTCACAGTGATAGTTTCGCCTTGTGTTTTGGACTCAATTTTTATAGTGTCTCCGTCTATCACCCGCACTACTTTGTGTGAGCGAGACTCAAAGTCATAACCATATTGATTATAATTTTCTATGACTTTATAACCTCCGTATGTGCCACCAGATGCTAAAATAAAAGTAAGAACGGCTATAATTGTTTTGTTTAACATATTTATTATTTTAGCATAAAAGAAAAATACTGGATTGCTTCGCTGTCGCTCGCAAAGACAAAAAAATTGGATGAGAAATGATTTTTTAACTTTTTTTTATATTTTTTGCCTTAACTAAGCTTATAACATCGTGAACCTGTATGGTTCAAAAACACTCAGAGGGTTTTTGAAAAAATGAATTTAACCCCACGAGATCTAGGCTTTTTATTGTTTTGGATATTATTTTTCCCTCAAATAATTTCATATTCAGTTAGAATAAAAATATTTTTTATTAATTATTTATGTTTATTATATTTTTCTGAATAATTAACTAATGCTTTTGTAAAATTATTTATAGATTTATCAATTTCACTAATAGAGAATGTTTCTGGCCACACAAATTCCATATTTTCATCTTTGTCTTTTTCTGTTTGACAATATCTTTCCATTCTTAACATATTAAATATATCCCACAAAAATAAATCAATATCTTTGTGATCTTTAGAAATTATAAAATTATTATCTTCTATCCTCTCGTCTTCTAAAATTTTATTATTATCAAAATGAGCGATTGTTGTATCTCTAACTGTTTTTAAATTATCCATGATTTCTTTATGTTTTTCTAAAATAAATGCCATCTTTTCTTTTGTTATCACATTTCCTAAGAAAAAAATATTGTTTTTCCTATTTTGAAATAACATACTTAAATCTATAATCCAATCT
>JALUMP010000040.1 GCA_027039745.1 Candidatus Parcubacteria bacterium | reverse complement strand
CATAACGCTGAGGTCGTGAGTTCAAGTCTCACCTTCGACACATTAAAAAAACACAAGACTAAAAAAGTTTTGTGTTTTTTGTTGTAAGACCTCAGCGTTATTTCTGATAGGCTTTTTTCGTTCAGCAAGCTCACTCAAAAAAGGTCGTGAGTTCAAGTCTCACCTTCGACACAAAATATTAAAACCCAAGCGGTAGCTTGGTTTTTATATTTTGTAGTTTTGATAATGATTTAATAAAACTTTCAATATTTTATTTTCTTGTTAAGATAAAGATATATGCAAGCAGTAATATTAGCAGCAGGAAAAGGAACAAGGATGAAACCACTTACACTTCATGTTCCAAAACCAATGATAAGAGTTTTAGGAAAAAACCTAATAGAACATAACCTTACTCAATTACCAAAAGAGGTAGATGAATTAGTTATTGTAGTTGGATATTTTGCAGAACAGATAATAAACCATTTTGGCGATGAATTTGAAGGTAGAAAGGTAACATATGTTAGACAAAAAAAACAGTTAGGGACAGCACATGCTTTGTTTTCTTGTAGAAATATTTTGAAAGGTAAATTTGTTGTTATGATGGCCGATGACTTATATTTTAAAGACGATATTGAAAAATGTATTAATGCAGGAGATAATGTTATTTTAACAAAAAAAATTAGAGGTAAATTTAGAGGAGGGAAGATTATTGTTGATAAAGAAAATAATTTAGTAGAGATAAGAGAAGGAATACATAATGAAAAAAAAGCATTAGTCAATTTAGGTTTTTATATTTTAACAACTAATATTTTTTCTTTTGATATGGAAAAGATAGAGGGGTCAAAAGAATATGGGCTTCCACAAACAATTGTTTCTATGGCAAAATTTTTGGATGTAAAAATAGTAGAGGCAAAGGAGTGAAATCAGGTTACAGAACCAAGTGACTTAAAAAACCTAAAAAGAGTTTTAAAAAAAAGATATAAGAAACAAAAATTATTATAAGCTTGACATTTATATGATAATGTTTTAATATATTAATATGAATATTTTAGAAACTGGTAAGGTAAAAAATACACCAAAAACTCCAGAAAGGTATTTTGTAAAAGTTGAGAGAGGTGGTCAGGTAGAAAAATTACAATATATGCCTCGTTCGTATGGTTTTGAGAGATATAAAGGAACACCACATTTATTTCCTTCAGAATGAGAGTTAGTTTTAGCTGCTTTAAATAAATATGTAAGGTTTAAAAAAACAGAAGAATATATTGAAAAACATCCACAAGTTAGATGAGATTTAAACTATTAATATTTCTTGAGTTTAGTGTCTTTTTTTGTTAAAATAACGATGTTTGTAAGTTTGCAAACATAATTAAATATGCAATTATAGCTCAATTCAAATTTAGAATTAGTGAGCACATTGTGCGTAGTTTAATTGTAGTCATTCAAAGACTTTAAAATAATCAGTTTAATACTTGCAATCGTAGCTCCAAGTTGGACTATAGAGTTAGAGCACAAGTGCTCTTTCTAAAACAGATGGTTTGTCTTGCGGTTACGAAATAAAATTAAATATGCGATCGTAG
Organism: Candidatus Parcubacteria bacterium; assembly: GCA_027039745.1. Taxonomy (GTDB): domain Bacteria; phylum Patescibacteriota; class Minisyncoccia; order Phycocordibacterales. The sequence continues at coordinate 1,617 of JALUMP010000040.1, read as the reverse complement.
CTCAATTCGAAAGAAACAACAGTGAGCACATTGTGCGTAGTTTAATTGTAGTCATTCAAAGACTTTAAAATAATCAGTTTAATATTTGCGATCGTAGCTCAATTGGTTAGAGCACCCGCCTGTCACGCGGGAGGTTGAGAGTTCGAGTCTCTTCGGTCGCGCCAAGCACAAAAACCAAGCAAATGCTTGGTTTTGTCGTATTTTGTAACGACCAAAGAGACTCGAAAAGGGGGAAGCATTAATAAATCATTCTCATGTATTTTTAGATTTTACATAAAGAGATTATTATGTTATAGTATAAAAATAAGGAAATAAATTACTGATAAGTATAAAATATAAGAATATTATACAAATTATCACACATTATAAAATGTTTTATGACAGAATATATAAATTTTAAAAAAGAAATAATATTAGTTAGGCATGCCGAGTCAGTGGAAGATGTCGACCAGAATATACACGATGTTAATGATGAAAAAATAGGGCTTACAGCTAAAGGCAAAAAACAATCTATTCAACTTTCTAAAAAGTTGATACCCATTGTCAGTGAATATGATGAAATAAAGGTGTTTCATTCACCATCAAGAAGAGTGAGAGACACTGCACATATGATTTTGTCTCAATTTAATAATAATAATAATATTGATATATCAGAAGTTGGATGTATAAGGAATTTAAATTGAGGTGATACAACTCTAAAAAACGTACATAAAATATCAAAAGAAAGGTATGATGCTGGTGTGTTATATTATCAATTTCCTAATGGTGATCACACTCCAACTTTTGTATCAAATATAGGTAAATTTGTTAAAGAAGATATTTTAGAAAGTAGAAACAAGCATTTTTTGATTTTTACTCATGGATTTGCTTTAAGAGTAATTGTAAAGTTTTTATTAGATATGTCAGATGAAGAATTTAAATATCTTAAAAACCCAAATAATTGTTATCATACAGTTGTTGGTATAGATAATAGAACTAAAAAGATTCATCCTGGTTTGGAAAAAGTAAATTATAAGAATATTTAGTTTTAATTCTTTTTAAATACGGTTTTTTTGTTATAATATTTCCATGAAGATAATTATAGATGAAGATATTTTTTCAAGACCAGAATTTGAAAAAGTAAAAAAATATTTTGAAAGGGTTACAGTAAAAGCAATTGTAAAAAATGATAAAAATGAATTTGCTTTTGTAACTAACCCAATTCATAATTTTATATTATTAGCTGGTGGTGGAGCTGAAAGTAGTAATTTAGAGAAAGAAGTTAATAGAGAATGTAAGGAAGAGATTTTTTATTCAATTAAAAATATTAAAAAAGTTTTAGAAGTCGAAGAATATAGAAATAGAAATGCTAAAAAATATTATACTATTTGTTTTTATGGAGAAATTGATCAAAAAGTTTCAGAAGATGGGCGAACTGATGATGAGAAAAAAAATGGATTAACTGTTGTTTGATTAACAAAAGAAAAAGCGCTGGAAATAATGGAAAAACAAATGGAGAAATTAGAAAAAGGTGAAGTAAAATTTTATAATACTGCCTTTAATATTTATAGAGATTATTATTTAGGAGATAAAATAGTATGAAAATATCTGTATGTATGGCAACCTATAATGGTGAAA
>JALUMP010000039.1 GCA_027039745.1 Candidatus Parcubacteria bacterium | reverse complement strand
ACTCACTCCTAATAATGTCGAAGCTTCTGAAATTGTAATATATTTCTTCATTTTTATTTCCTATTTTTTAGGAAATTATATCTAATGATCAGGTTTGCATATTTTTAGAGGGTGCTGTTGTCTACCCAACCGCTAAAGACGATTGGGCTTCAAAAGATTGAGTTGTAAAATATTAGAACATAATTGTTCTCTTATCTACAACTTAGAGCTTTTGATTATTTATAGTCTTGTCCCAGACTGAAACTGCATCATACCTAATTCTTGAATATTTCTAGTTGCATTAAGATCTCTATCTAACTTTGTGTTACAAGATGGACAAGTCCATTCTCTTTGCATACCAAGTTTATTATCAATCTCTTTACAATTATTACAAGTCTTTGAGGTATAAGCAGGTTCAACTTAGAATTATTAAACTTTTGTTTAAAAAAAACAAAATGATAACTGTATCAAAAACTAATATAATTCTTCAACAGTCAAAAATCCATCATATTGTTCAACTATTGAATTCATTTCTTTTTTAGTATCATCCATATATTGTTTTCTTTCATCAAAATAATTATAATTAACATCGTTTGTACCAATGATTTTAATATTTTCCATAAGAGAAGGAAAATTTTCATTTAAAATTTTAATATTTGGATGAAATGCAGAGATTGCTTTTGTATAGTATGGAACAAAGTCACCACTTTCATTAACAAGTTTAGGAATCCATCCATAAGGCATATTGTTTAATTCATCACCAAGATTCGGACCAATATCTGATTTAATGAGATAGCAAGGAAAAAAAACACCTTTTGTTTGATTGCCATGTGTCAATCCAGAGGATATGTACCCAAAAAAGATTTTATTGCGTTTTTCTAAAATAATAAGAATCCTATTAAAATAGTGTTTTGCATAAATAACTTTCAATTCAGTAGAAATATATTTTTCAATTTCATTAATACTGACATTTTCAATATTACTCACTTGAAAGAAATTAGGTTGAACTACATTTTTATTTAAAAAAGAAACTACAAGTTCAGTTAACTTTTCTTTTTTATTAGAGTCAAAATCATCTAAGTACCCATTAGAACATTCATTATGCTCATCATAAACAGAATTTTGGATTTGCTCAATGAAAGAATCAATTTCTGTAATATCAACAAGATCCCTATGTGTTTTTTTAACTTCCTGAGCTACTCTAATTGTTGTTATATTTCGACTTTTAGCTATATTTAAAACATAATCAATATCATCTGTAAAATCTTTACCATCAGCACTAAATACATATTTTTTCATAATTTTCTCCTTATTCTAAGAAATCATAGTATAGGTGAATTTCTCCGTCCATAATCTTTTTTATGAACCTTGTATTTAATAGTAATCTCTGGTTTTGACATTGCTAAAATTTCTACTCCATCTCTATCTATTGCTAAAAATTTCATTTTTTTCCTTCTATTTATTAATTGTATTATACCAAATAAAAAATTAAAAACAAATTAATAAGTAATGAAAAATTTTATTATAAAAATCCTTAAACAGGATGAGTGAAAGATTTTTTTTAAAAGTTTCAAGAATGTAAATTAAGAGAACCATCTCTTAATTTACAGCATTTTTCAACTTATTATATTGTTCATCAGATAATCCAAAAGAAAGAACAACTTCCATTAGTGATTTTTCCGAAATTTTATGTACTTTTTTTATTTCATCAATCGTGCCTTTGGCATCATAACAATCACTGCCGTCATCAAACCAAAAACAAACTGCTTTATCAAGTGGATTAATAGAATTATTAACATTTGAATCAATATTTTCTTTATAATCTTTTTCCCAGTCTTCAGCAGTGCCTATTTTCATATCTCTCATATTATCTTCTCTTTTTTGTGAAATTCGCATATTTTAATATTTTATCTACATTAGGTAAATTATCAAGCTCTGCAATCATATCATCATTAAGATTTGTTTCAATAATATGCATTCTCCCATCTTTTAAATGAAAGAGTGTTTGGAATTTATCATTTCTTTTTAAGAAGCGATCCATTTCTATTCTTCTCTTATTTACATAAGTAGCATGTTTTTCGCTTATATAAATGTAAACATCATCTATATATTCAATAGCAGGCTTTATTGATTGACTACTTTCAACTGTATATTGAAACAAAAAGAAAGATTGAATTAAATAATTTTCTAAACTTTGAAACCAATTAACATTACCGTGCCCTATTAAAGCTCTTGTGGCATTAAATAGGTCACTTTGAACATAAGGTCCGTGATCTTTATATTCAGAACCAGTACCCATTATTTTAGAACTTTCATATAGCGATGAAAGTTTTACTTCATGACTAAGTGAGTCAAGCTCAACATATCCGAAACCATCACCTAGCATATAAACAAAATCTTTTTTTGATTTACCTCTACTGATGATTAGACCGCCAATGTCCAATATCCCTTGTTTTACTTTGCCTATTGTATCCATCTGATATGAACTACTCATTTTTTCTCCTATTGCCATATTGAATTTATTACAACTTTATAAAAAAGAGTAATGAATGGTTAACTATATTATAAAACATTAAATTTAAAAATTATTTTCAGAGAATTTTTCTACTTCAATACCATTTTCTAATAATAATTTTTTACCTGAAAGATCGTGGTATGTTTCTGCATACACAACTCTTACTATACCTGCAGGAATTATCATTTTTGCACATTCTATACAAGGAATTGTAGTTACATATAATGTTGTTCCTCTTAGCGGAATACCTCTATTTGCTGCAAATAAAATCGCGTTAGCTTCTGCATGAATTACATCTTTATTTGTGATTATTCCTTGCCCTTTACATACAGGACAATCAATATCTAAATCTAATTTTCCTTTGCCGTTGCATTTTTCACATTTTTTTTCACAGTTGTTTACTGCACCAGATATTGTTCCATTGTATCCATTTGATATAGTTCTACCTTCATTTGCAATTATTGCTCCGACTTTTTTTCTTTTACAACAACTTTCATTTGCCCAAGAATATGCATTATTCATCATAACATTGTCATATTTTTTCATTATTTTTCCTTATTATTTAAAATTTAATATGTTGAGCCAAAATTTTTGATGCATAAAATATCATTATTGTGGTGCTAATTATTAACAAAATAATGTTTAAAAAAATATATTTATCTTTCATTTTTTTAACCTTTTAAATATTTTTATTATACTATATAAT
>JALUMP010000038.1 GCA_027039745.1 Candidatus Parcubacteria bacterium | reverse complement strand
TATCTCTTTCTAAAGACATCCTGCTTTCTTTATGAAGCTTAATTTTTTTATTATATATCAAAAATAATTTGTGAAAATTTGTTTTTCTCATTTTTACAAATGCATTATGAATATTTATAACCTCTCGACGTATATCATCAAAATGTTTACCATGCCTGTCTTCTTTAAAAGTTGGTAAATCTATGATGATATTATTTTTTCTTAAAATAGAGTCTGGATTTTTAGAAAATCTAAGATACTCATTAAGAAAAAAATGGTTTATAGAAAAACTATTTATAGTTAAAAGTGTTTTCTGCCCAAAAGAAGAAGCAGAACATGCAAATTTTATTTTCTTTCCTGAATATTTTTCTTTCAAAAAAAGTAAAAATAATATATGCGGCAAAATTATTGTTTCTGAAGAATGCCTACTTCATTTTTTAACAAGCGCCAGAAAAGCTAAAGCATCTTTTTTGGTATTTAAATTATTAATATTTTCAAAAACTAATATTTTCTTCATATAATGATTTAAAATTATAAACTAATATTAGTTTTTTTTTCTATAGCCAAAAGCCTGTTGTATTTTGATGTTCTCTCTCCTCTTGCTGGAGCTCCAGACTTGATTTGTTCTGCGCCAACCCCTACTGCAAAATCAGCTATAAAATCATCAATCGTCTCACCTGACCTGTGAGAAACCATAATATTTCAACCAGCCGACCTCGCTGTGAATAGGGCTTCTATAGCCTCTGTAACCGTTCCTATTTGATTTAGTTTCAAAAGAAGAGTATCGCAAGAGTTTTTTCTAATCGCTGTTCTTATTCTACTTGGATTAGTAACTGTAAGATCATCTCCCACTACTTGTATGTTTTTGTTTTCTAATTTTTTACGCAATAAAGAAAAAGCTTCAAAATCTTTTTGATCAAACGGGTCTTCAATAGAAATAAGTGGATATTTTTCTACAAGATTTAAATAAATTTCAATCATTTCGTCAATATCTTTAAAATTATCTTCTGTGTCTTTTATCCCTAAATTATATTTTTCGTCTACAAAAAACTCAGATGCTGCAACATCAATTGCAAAATCAACTAAACCTTCATAACCTGCTTTTTTAACGGCCTCCAATAGTAAATCAAAGACCTCCTCTGGTTTTACCAAATCATTAGGGGCAAACCCTCCTTCATCTCCTAATAAAGTAGCTTGTCTACCAAATTTATTTTCTAAGATTTTTTTTAAAGAATGATATATTTCAGAAGCAGCTCTGTATTTATCAGCAAAATTACCATTACGAGGAGAAATCATAAACTCTTGAAAAGCAAGCTTATTACCAGCATGAACTCCACCATTTATAACATTAAAAAATGGTCTGGATATTTCAAGTTCTGTATTTACTGCTAAGGTATTTATATATTGAAATAATCTTTGGTTTTTAATCATTGCCCCCAATCTAGCTGTTGCCATAGAAACAGCTAAAATAGCGTTAGCCCCTAATTTCGATTTATTGTCTGTTCCGTCTAACCTTATCATTAGTTGATCAATCACCCTTTGTTTTGTAGGATCTTTGCCTAATAACAACAATGATATTTCTTCTTCTATGTTTTTGATAGCTTTTAATACACCTTTACCATTAAATCGATTAGTATCATTATCTCTTAACTCAACTGCCTCAAAATCACCTGTTGATGCACCAGATGGCACTCTAGCTCATGCTTTGTATTTTTTTTTTCTAAATGAAAATGAAATATCTTTTTCTGCAATAATTTCAACTTCTATTGTTGGATTTCCTCTTGAATCTAAAACTTCTATGGCATTAATATTAGTAATCTTTGCTGGAGTATTTATAAAATTAAAACTCCTTCTTTTGTCTTCAAATAACATGAAATCATTATAACATTTATATTCTAATATTAAAATAATCAATAAATTTTATCAAAATTTTAATGTGCGAACATGCCTTTTCTATGATAAAATTATGCCTGTGAAAAATAAATTTTTAAAAACATTCAATATAAAACTATTTGTTTTACTTCTCATTATATATACAATAACCTTTTATTTTTTCTTTTCTTTATCAGATTATCTCATACTACACAGCAACAACCAACCAGTTGGTGATATTATCCTTTCAAATATTACGGCTGTGAACATGTCTTTTTTGTTTGTCTTTGGTTATTTTATCCCTCAATTTTTGTTATTATTTTACTTATTTATTAAAAAAAATTTTAATACATTTTTTTATTTTTATTTTTTAACTGCTATAGTATTTTTTATAAGATTATGTTTTAACATAATGACTCATATGCATATCCCCCAAGACGCTATTCAATCTACTTATTTTCCAAACTTATTCTTAGAAAATGATTTGTTCTTTTCTGGACATGTAGCAATACCATTTTTATACTTTTTAATATTTAAAAAACTCAAACAAAAATATTTCTCCATTATCTTTCTCATCATTACAGTTTTAATGGCAATAACTGTTTTACTTATGAAAGTTCATTATACCATTGACGTTATGTCAGCTCCTTTTATAACATTCGGTTTATTTTATATAACTGATTTATTTTTGAAAAAAATACTTAAACTTAATATAAAAAAAGAATATGAAAAATAAAACAATTTTATTTGCTGTAAGCTCACTAGGGCTTGGACACGCCACCAGAACACTGCCCATAATCAAACATTTTTTAATTAAAAAAAATAAAATAATTATAGTTTCTACATCAAAAACATTAGAACTCTTAAAAAAAGATTTAAAGAAATATAAAAATAATGTAATATTTTATGATTTGAAAGATTACCCAAAACTAGAACGAGGAAAAGGCGCTATGTTTTATATCTATCTTTTTTTAGATGTTATAAATACAAATTGAACAATTTTGGAAGAAAGAAAATTTGTAAAACATATAGAAAAACAAGTTGATTTCTTTTTTTCAGACGGTAGATATGGTTTTTATTCTAAAAATAAACCATCCTTTATCTTGTCTCATCAAATTTCTTTTATTATGCCAAAAGGTTTAAAAATCTTTCAAAAATTATCTGATTATTTTAACAAAAAGATTTTTAAAAAATTCGATAAATTATTTATACCTGATTTTGAAAGTACTTCAAGGAATTTAGCCGGGTTGCTATCTCATAATACTATTTTAAATAAAATACATCACACATATATCGGAATATTATCTAATTTAAAAAAAAAAGAATTTTCAAAAAAAAAATATCCAATATTTATTTAC
>JALUMP010000037.1 GCA_027039745.1 Candidatus Parcubacteria bacterium | reverse complement strand
TGATAAAATACGACATAGATAATATGCAAAAAAAGTTAAAAGTTCTACATATAAATACAGCTTACGGCAGCCTTACAACAGGAAGTGCCAAAGACCCTATTTTATGATATAGGTACCTTTTTAGAACAAAAAAACTTCAAAATAAATTTATAAAAGAAATACAAAATATAATTAAAAAAGAAAATCCTGACGTAATTTTTTTTACAGAAATAAAACAAGATGATCCTCTAATAAAAGCTCTTGCTCCATCATATCCATATTTTAAAATTGAAAGTAAATATAGGCCAAATCATATTAACAGAGAAATTCCTATTGCAAAAAACAATAGTAATGGGTTTTTTTCCAAAATACAACCAAAAAGAGTTATCGCCAGACATATGAAAACTGGACAAAAGACATTAGTTCTAGAAGTAGAATTTGAATATGAAAAATTTTTTCTAGTTCATTTCTCTTTATCAAAACAAGCAAGATTAAAAAACCAAGAAGAAATTTGCCAAATGCTTGATGAAAAAGAAAGCAAAAATATTATAATTTTAGGTGATTTTAACTCTTTTCAGGGTCATTCAGAATTTCAATATTCTTGTATGAATAAATTTGAGCTAGCTATCAAAAAACCAACATTTCCAGCAGTAAAACCTTTTTGATTTTTTGATAATTTTCTGTTACCAAAAGGTTTAAACTATAAAACAAGAGTTATTAATAATGGCAATATTTCAGATCACCGACCAGTGATTTTAGAAATAAAAGATAGAAAAAACATAGATCACCAAAGAAAAGAAAAATATCGCATAGACTACCATTTTCACCCCAATCTGCCTGGTAATCAAAAAAGGGCTGAAAGAAAGGCTAAAAAAATATGAAAACTAACTCATAAAAATAATATTAATGTTTTAATATCTACAGAACATATATATAACAATCCCGAAAGAGCATATAGTATTTTAAAAAAATATAAACCAAAAGGAAAATATTTATTTCCAGGTCTAGAATATCAAACTGCTGATAACTTAAATTTTGTTATTTTTTCGAAAGAACCCTCAATTTTTTCATATTCAGAATTCAATAAGTCAATGACAACTAAAAAACTTCTTAATTTTTTAAAACTACACAATAATCTTTATTTTTTCTTAATTCGTAAGGACATAAAAGAACTAGAAAAAAAACAGCTTTCAAAATTATTACAAGAAAATTTAAAAATAATAGAAGTAGCCTCTGGTGATTTATTAAAACATTCTATTAAGCGTTGATCCAAGGGCCAAACTAGAACAGGCCAAAACAATAACAAAGATAACCAAAAAAGAGTTCTGATAGAAACTCCAAAATCTTTTTTATCAATAAAAATCCCTTCTTTGTCGCCAAAAGATATAAAAGCAATAGCTGTAGGTTCTAATGCGTATTCCGAAACAGAACTTGGAAATTGTCTTATTATAGAGAAACAAACACATAACCAAGAAATTTTTGATTTAATCATCAATTCAAAAAAGGGAAGAATCTTTATAAAACCAAAAGAATATACTATTGTTGGTTTTACTAAAAAATATTTAACAAAAATATACAGATGGTGAAGAAAGAAAATTAATTAGAAAATAAAAAATTTTATATATATTATTTTTATAAAATAATAGCCAATTTTAATAGTCTTGTTAATATAGTTATATGTTGTATAATAAAAATATAATGAATAGCAAAGAAAGAATCTACCATAAAAAAGAGAAAGATATCAATTTTAAACCAAAATGTTTAATTGAACACTTAATTACTTCAACTATAAAAGAAAAAAGATATCTGGTTATCAATAAATATCCAATCCCAAGACTAATTACAGAAAAATATAGTATTCCAGAAATAAAAAAAGGTGGCACTTTTATTATTGAAAAACCAAAAAGAATACGTTTCGATATTGAAACTTTAAACGAAAAAGAAGCAACCAAAATGTTATTAAAATTATTTTTATTTTTTATAAAAAAGAATAAAAATATTTCACAAGAAATATCAAAAGATAATATATTTTATAAATTCCATCAAACAAACATAGAATCAACAAAAAATGAAAAATATTTAATAAAAAACAAACCAGAATACAGTTATAAATATGCTTTTGACAACGATGGACATCCAAATTTTAAAACAGATCCAAATTCTCAAAGGCCTCATATAAATTATGCCATTAAAGAAAACAATCTTAATTTTTTCAATAAACCAATAATAAACGGGCATATTTTTTGAATTATATTATTTGAACTGACAATAAATCAACTCATAAAATAAAATTAATATAAATTTACAAAAATTCTTGAGACGTGTTATTATAGAAAATGTATTATAATGTGATAAAAATAATTTTATGAAACAATATATTGATGGATTGTCAAATATAATGAAAAATGGGGTAGATAGGAAAGGAAGAAATGGAAATACTCGATCAATTTTTGCAATTCAAATGAGATTTAATCTTCAAGATGGCTTTCCTGCAGTCACAACCAAAAAACTAGCTTTTAAAGCTGTGCTATCTGAAATTTTATGATTTATTGAGGGCTCTGGAGACGAAAGAAGACTTGCGGAAATCTTACACGGAAGCAGAGATAAAGAAAAAAAAACAATCTGAACAGCTAATGCTAATGCAGATTATTGACTCAATAGAGGTTTAGCAAAATTCGATGGAGATTTAGGAAGAGTCTATGGAGTTCAATGAAGAAAATGAAAAAATTCTGATGGAAAAGTTTTTGACCAACTCAAAGATATAGTAGAAAGAATAAAAACAGATCCATCAGACAGAAGACTAATAGTATCTGCCTGAAACCCAGGGGAGTTAGACAAAATGGCTTTACCACCATGCCATAGAGATTTTCAGTTTTACATAGCAAATGGGGAAATATCTCTACATATGAATCAACGATCTGCAGATATGTTTTTAGGGGTACCTTTTAATATTGCTTCTTATTCCTTGCTTTTAGAAATGGTAGCACGAGCAACAAACCTCAAAGCAAAAGAAGCAGTTTTCACTTTTAATGACGCTCATATATACCACGATCATTTTGACGCAGTCAAAAAACAATTACAAAGAATACCAGACAAGCTACCAAAGCTTTGAATTAATCCAGGAAAAAAAGACCTATTTTCCTTCAAAATGGAAGATTTTAAATTAGAAAATTACAACCCCCAAGAAACAATAAAAGCCAAAATGGCAGTATAAAAAATAAATATGATTTTATCAGACAAAAAAATTTTAGAAGAAATAAAAAATAAAACTATTATAATAAAACCATTTGTAATAAGTGATCTAGGGAGTAACTCTTATGATGTTCATTTAAGTGAAAATCTGGCAACCTACACAGACAAAATCATAGATTCAAAAAAAAATAATAAAATTAAACACTTTAAAATCCCAAAAAATGGTTTTATTTTACAACCAGGAAAGCTGTATTTAGGCTCTACAGAAGAATATACAGAAACACATCAACATATTCCTTTTTTAGAAGGGAAGTCTAGTACAGGAAGACTCGGCATTGATATACATGCTACTGCAGGTAAAGGTGATATTGGTTTTTGTGGTTTTTGAACCTTAGAGATTTCTGTTACTCATCCAGTAAAAATTTATCCTGGAATGCCAATTGGTCAATTAATTTACTATAAAATAGATAGAGATGTAAAAAATAAATACAACCAAAAGAAAAATGCAAAATATTGTGACCAGGGAAATAAACCAAAAGAGTCGATGATGTGAAAAAATAAATTTTAATCATAATCACATGGAAAAAATAAAATTAAGCATAATAGCTGCAATTGGTAAAAACAGAGAACTTGGGAAAGACAAAAAAATGCTCTGGCATATACCTGAAGACTTTAAATATTTTAAAGAAAAAACTCTTGGGCATCCAGTTATTATGGGTCAAACCACACATAACTCTATCGGCTTTATACTACCCGATAGACTAAACATTGTTTTAACAAAAGATAAAAATAAAAAAAATACAACTAATTTAGTTTTTGTTGATTCTATAAAAAAAGCTATAGAAGAAGCTCGTAAAAAAGAAAAAGAAGAAATATTTATTATAGGAGGGGCAAGTGTATATAAACAATTTTTAGATAGAATAGATAAACTTTATCTAACACTAATAAATGCAAAATTTCCAGAAGCAAATGTTTTTTTTCCTGAATATGAAAATATTTTTACTAAAGAACAGGTGGTTAAAAATGGTCAAGACAAAAACTTTAATTATGAGTTTATTGTTTTAAAGAAAAAATAAGAAATAAGAGTAAAAGTGCTTAATGGGGTGGTTTTATATACATGTCGCACAATATACCTTTTGCGACATACAATACTATAAATCAGTATTATTCTGGTAATATACTAGTTCCAATAGTTTTATCAGTTAATCTTGTTATATCTTCCATTCCTATGACCTTTATGGAGAGTTTATTTTCTCTTGCTAGAGATATAGCCGCTGGGTCTGCAAATGTAAGGTTTTTTTCTAAAACTTCAGATGCGGTTATATTTGAAATCTTTTTAGCATTAACATCTTTATCAGGATCTGCAGTATAAACACCATCAACTCCATTTTTAGCCATAACTACCATATCAAAACCAAGTTCTAATGCTCTTTGTACACACGTAGTATCTGATGAGAAAAATGGTTGCCCTAATCCTGCAGCCAAAATCACAACTCTTCCTTTATCTAAATGTCTTGTTATTTTTTTTGGTATATATGGTTCACATACTTGTCTCATAGAAATTGAAGAAGCCACTCTAGTATCAATTCCCACAGATTCAAAAAAATCTCTCAAAACTAAAGCGTTCTGAACAATAGCTAACATTCCAATGTAATCTGCTGTTGGTCTTTCTACTGCAACATGTTCAATGAGTTCTCTTCCTCTAAACAAATTACCTCCACCAACCACTAAAGCTACTTGAGTATTATTTTTTATTAAATCCTTAACCTTAATACTTATGTCTTTTAATACTTCTTCGTTATAGTTTGACCCACCATTTGCTAATGCTTCCCCTGATAATTTTATTAAAATTTTATTCATACTTTTGTTTATATTTTTTAATCAAAAAACCTCAAAAAGAGGTTTATTTTTTCTTATTAATTTTTTTATTTTTCAACACCTTGTCAACAATACCATATTTTTTTACCTCATCTGCTGACATATAAAAATCTCTATCCATATCTTTTTCCACATCAGAATATTTTTTCCCAGTTGTTTCTACAAACATCTCAGTTAATTTTTTTTTATGCTTAGAAAATTGTCTTGTTGTAATTTCTAAATCTGAAACTTGTCCCTGAAACCCTCCTCAGGGTTGATGTATCATAACTTCTGCATTTGGTAAGGCATATCTTTTTCCTTTAGCCCCAGCATTTAATATGAGTGACCCCATAGATGCTGCCATACCCACACAGACTGTAGAAATATCTGGTTTAACTAAATTCATGGTATCAATCAAAGCAAGGCCTGCCATCACAGAACCACCAGGTGAATTAACATAAATGGTTATATCTTTTTCTGAATCTTCTGCTTCCAAAAAAAGAAGTTGCGCAATAACTAAATTAATCGTTTCATCTTTTATTTCTCCATATAAAAAAATAATTCTGTCTTTCAAAAGCCTTGAGTAAATATCATAGGCTCTCTCCCCTGTATTTGTTTTATCTATTACTGTTGGAATTAACATAACATTTATGAGTATATCATAATCTTCATTTCCTTTCTACAATTATTTTTTAAATAAAAAAAATTGACAAATAATTTTTTTCATATTATCATAAAAACATTATGGAAAACGTCTGGCTGTATGCGATAGTGGGAGGATTTGTCCCAACCATATTATGAGTGTTATATTGATATCAAGAAGATGGTGAAGAAGCACCTGAACCATATTTTTTAGTTATTAAAACTTTTTTCTTTGGAGTTATTGCAGCTTTAGCTGCATTGTTTATTCAATCACTTATTGCCAAAACAAATCTTTCTGGTCATAGACTATACGCCATTAACTCTTGTATAGAAGAAATCATTAAACTTCTTGCAGTTTTTATAGCAGCCTTTGGCACAGTATGAATGGACGAAAGAAAAGACCCAATTTTATATATGTTAACAGGTGCATTAGGTTTTTCCGCTATGGAAAATGTATATTATATTATAGACCATATTAATAATGGACATATGCTAATTAGTATGATAGACGAGGCTTATAGAACCATAGGCGCAACTTTATTACATTCTGTAGCATCGTCAATAATTGGGATATTAATAGCATTAGTATTTTTTCAAAAAAGAAGTATTAGGATCTTAGCTACAATTATTGGACTATTTATTGCATCTAGCATACACATGTTTTTCAATCTTTTGGTAATATCGCCAAATCCTTTTTATAATAAAGTTGGATTTTATGCTGTTTGAGGTGCCATTATTTTTGTTCTTGTAGCATTTGAATACATAGGGCGAATGTGTCAAAAAAGTGAGAGATGCCCAGAACCAGTTAGTCCAAAAGATAAATTTAGAAAAGCTTTTTTTTAAATCCTATTTAAAAAAATCTTTTTTAATTCAAATTGATTCTATTTTTCTTTCATCTTTTTCCAAATTATGCATTACCGGAAATCCATTTAGACTATTATTTGATACAGCTTTTTTAGCTCCTATATAAAAACCTATATGTCTATGATTACTTTTGCTTACAGAATTTTTGCCTCATACAATAATAGCGCCATGAGGAATTTTTCTGGCCTCAGTTTTTGTTCAACCAATTTTTTGTAATGTTTTAATAACACCAGTAACTGTAGCATGTGGTTTATCTATCAAATTGTTAAGAAAAAGAATCCCCGATACAAAAACTGCGCAAGATAATTTGCCATCTTTTAAAATATCTTTGCTTTTTTCTTCTTCTATTATATACAAATTACGAAAGACTCTAGAACCAACACTATTTTTTATCATTTTTAAATAAGTTTTAAATTTATCAATTTTAATTTTTTTGTTATTTTTTTTATGCATATTTTTTTTAATCATTTTTCATCATTTTTAAAAAAACATTTTGGGGTATATTTACTCTACCTATATCCCTCATTTTTTTCTTCCCTTTCTTTTGTTTTTCTAATAGTTTTCTTTTTCTTGTAATATCGCCTCCATATAATTTTGCAGTCACATCTTTACGAAAAGCTTTTACTGTTTTCGAAGAAATTATTCTTCCCATAGCTTTTGCCTGAATTTTCATAACAAAATTTTGACGTGGCATAACTGAATGTAATTTTTCAACTGCTTTTTTTGCTTCATCTTCGATTTTATTTCTAGATACAACACGAGAAAATGCTATTATTTTTTCATCTGCTAAAAATATATCTAGTCTTGTAACGTTGGCTTTTTTATATTCTCCAATCTCATAAGACAACGAAGCAAACCCCGAGGTAATTGATTTCAACTCGTCAAATAAACCTCTCATGAGTTCACGTAATGGCATAGAACCTATAATTTCTATTCTATCATCACCAAAAACGATGTTATTTTCAACCATCCCTTCATGACGAAAAAAAAGTTGTGAAATTGTCCCAGAATATTGATTTGGAGACATAATTTTTAATGTCACCCATGGTTCGTATATCTCAGCTATATCTCCAAAATCTGGAAAATAAGCAGGATTATAAATTATTTCTTCTTCCCCATTTTTTAAAACTACTTTGTAAATAATTGTAGGGTGTGTAATGATTAAATCAATTCCAAATTCTCTTCTTAACCTCTCTGTAACAATTTCTAAATGTAACATACCTAAAAAACCACATCTAAAACCTCTTCCTAAAGAACCAGAAGATTCTTCTTCAAAAGAAAAGGAGGAATCTGTAAGCTGAAGTTTCTCAAGAGCAGGACGCAATAAATCAAAATCATCTTGACTTTCTGGATATATAGAAGCTCATACGACCGGTGATGGCTTATCATATCCTTCAAAAGCTGGTAAATCTTTTTTTAATTTAACTAAAGTATCGCCAACAGATACAACCCCTGGTTTTTTTATACCAGTTACGATATAACCAATTTGCCCAGCTGACAATTTATCTTTAGGATTTTCCTCCGGGGAAAAAATCCCAACTTCTAAAGCATTGAATTTTTCTTTAACCATTTTGAATTTTAAAGCATTATTTTTAGAAATCTCACCATCTAAAATTCTTACAAAAACAACAATCCCTTTGTTTTCGTGATATTTAAAATCAAACACTAAAGCTCTGAAATCATTTTCTGAACCATAAGTTGTTTTTGGTTCTGGTATATTTTCAATTATTTTGACAAAAAGCTCTTCCACTCCTTGACCAGTTTTTCCCGATGTCTCTATGACATCTTCTAATTCGCAATCAAGTAATAAAGCGATTTCCTCTTTTATTTCTTCTGTTCTTGCTAATGGAGAATCAACCTTAGATAAAGCAGGAATAATCTTTAGTCCAGCCTCTCTTGCAAGCTCTAATGTAGTTAATGTTTGCGCCTGTATCCCCTGCGTTGCATCTACTAATAATATAGCTCCTTCCACTGCTCTCATAGCTCGTGAAACTTCATAAGAAAAATCAATATGACCTGGTGTATCTATTAAATTTAGAGTATATTCTTCTCCACTATACTGATACAACATAGAAATAGGTTGCATTTTTATAGTGATACCACGCTCTCTTTCAAGCTCCATATTATCAAGAATCTGGTCTTTCATTTTTCTTGATTCCACAGTATGTGTCTTTTCTATCATTCTATCTGATATGGTAGATTTGCCATGATCTATATGAGCAATAACCGAAAAATTACGTATATTTTTAATATGCATTATAACTATTATAACATATTGCCTTAATTTAAATTTAATCTACACAAAAAGAATATTTATATTCTTCCATTCCTGACAAAATTCCGTTGTTACATACTCTTCCCTCCCCATTTTTTCCAAAATAAGCAAAAAAATTACAATCATGTCCATTTTCTGCATGTCTTTTAGAATAAAAGACTCTTCCTCCTCCATGCTCTACTTCAACGCCGTCTAAAACACAATTCGCAGGATCATGCACCTTGCAGAAAAGTTCTGTAAAATTTTGATCTCCATTCATAACCCCAAACTCACAAGTTCTCTTCATCATATTGTTATCTCCACATGATTCACCAAATGGAACTTCTGATTTTAAGAAAAAAGTTCTTGATTGTCCATTAGCTAATGTTAATCCAGCAATTTGACAAGTATTTTCAGTATCAACTACACAAGTTTTAAATTTATAATCAGGGCTACCTGTTAAAACAGATTCCCTACAAACCCTCTTCTTTTTGTAATGATTACAATCATCACCATACGATACAGTTTTTCTGGAAAATAGTTCAATGGCTTCAGTATTTTTAACAATTGTTTCATCATCAATTTTACAATCTATAGTTCTTTCACAGGTAGTAAATTTATAACGTGGATCACCAAACCATTGTCCATCATTACAAGCTCTCGCTTGTTTGACAGAATCACAAGACTCAAAAGCAGACACAGAAGGCCTGAGATAAAAAAATGCTCTCTTTCCACTTTGAACTTCTTGTCCGCGAAAAATACAAGGTTTAGAAGATTCTTCTAAAAACCCATTTTCTTTTCCTTTTTCTATTTCTTCTTGTTTTTCTATCAATTCATCTAAGATACTTAGATTAATTTTTGGCAATGTAACACTCTTATCAGAAAATAAAATTTTATATCCAAAAAAAACTACTACTAAAAACCCTATAACAAAAAAACTCATCAAAATATAAAATATTATTTTTTTAGTTATTGGAGACATCTGTATCTTTTCTATTTATTACCAATTATTAGTGATTTTAAGATACCAAAAAAACCTTTTGGCTCGTCTTGTTTTTCATTATTTTCTAAAATATCATTTTGTTGTTCTAAATCATCTTTTAAGTTTTCTTTTGGTTTTTGTAAAGATAATCCAAAAGATTTTGATTCTGATATTCCTCCAGGAAAAGAGTCAAAATTAGAAGCAATAACAGTTACTTTAACCTCGCCCTTTCTTAACTTCGTATTTTTTAAGGTTCCAAATTTAATAATAGCATCATTTGAAACTTCTTCTGTAATATAGTCTGCTATGTTTGAAATTTCTTGCATTTTCAAATCACCAGTTGAAGCAATAGAAAACAAAACAGAAGCCGCACCCTTAGTAGAAGTTTCAATCAAAGGAGAATTTATAGCAGCTTCAGCAGCTTTTTTGTCCCTATCTTCTCCACGAGCAGAACCAATACCAATTAAAGATAATTTTGAATCTTCTAAAACTGCTTTAATGTCAGCATAGTCTATATTAATTATTCCAGGTCGTGTAATAAGATCTGAAATTCCTTCTACCGCCTGCCTTAATACTTCATCAGACAATGCAAACGCTTCATCTAAAGTTGCGTCTTCGTTGGTGGTTTCTAAAATTTTACTATTTTCAATCACTATATAAGAATCAATATCTTTTGATAAATTTTCTATTCCTTCTTCAGCTAACTCATATCTTTTTCTACCCTCAAAAGAAAATGGTTTTGTCACAACAGCAATAGTCAAAATGCCCAGCTCCTTTGCTATAGACGCGATAACAGGTGCTGCTCCAGTTCCTGTTCCACCACCCATACCACAAGTAATAAACAACATTTGAGTGTCCTGTAATATATTTACAAGATCATCTGCTGCTTCAATTGCAGCTTGTTTACCAACTTCTGGGTTCATTCCAGCCCCAGCCCCCTTAGTAAGCTCTTGTCCAATTTTTAATTTTTTAGTAGCTTTTGATTGATTTAAATCTTGCAAGTCAGTATTAACAGCAATAAATTTTACATGTTTTACCCCCTTTTTTATCATATAATTAATTGCATTATTACCAGACCCACCAACACCTATAACGCTAATTTTTGGTAAATGAACATCATTTTTTTTAGCTTTTACTAAAACAGGTTTTTTGGTAATTTTTTTTATAATCTTTTTTTTGTTAGTTGTATTCTTTTTTTTCCTTGATACAACTTTTATCTTTCGAGAGTTTTTCTTTTTTACTGGCATTTTGAAATTAATTAATTATCCTATAATAATAGCAAAAATAAAAAAATATACAAAAAATTATTTTGATAAAATATTCCAAAATTTTTCAATTCCTTTTCTTTTTAAAGCTGAAAAACTTAACACTGGTATTTCATATCCAGATACTTCTTCTTCTATTTTTTTTAGTTGTCAATTTTTTTCTTTTTGATTCAACTTATCTATTTTATTTAACAAAATCAAAATTTTTTCTCCACGTTCTATAAAAAATTCTACAAGATCCTTGTCATATTCAGTAAGACCAACTTTTGCATCCAAAACAATAATATTTATTCTACTTTCAATCCCACTATCAAATATATATCAAAGAGTTAATCTTCTTAAATGTTCCCTCATTTTTTGAGATACTTTTGCATAACCATAACCAGGTAAATCAACTATAAAAAAATTATCATTAATCAGAAAAAAATTTAATTCTTTTGTGGCCCCAGGTTTTGAAGAAGATTTTACTAAATTTTTCCTATCCAAAATAGCATTAATAACGGAAGATTTTCCAACGTTAGATCTACCATAAAATGCTAAATGTGTCTTTTCTTCTTTTAAAATTTCATCTGACCCGTTTATCCCTTTTATAAAAATAGCGGTTTTAATATTCATATTAAAAAAAGTGCATAATTTTAGCCTGATAACCAGGATTTGCTTTTTTTAATTGAGTGTCTGCCGAAATAATCTCGCCCAAAAAAGTTGTAAATGTTGTAATAACTAACACAACTAAAACAAATATAAAAAACATTCTTCAAAATCTATGACTGATTTTTATCATAAATGTATCATAACATATTAATTATAATTTTTCGACAAATTTGTTATCATCTATATCACGATGTCTATCCTCTGATGATATTTTATAAAAAAACCAAATTGCAATCATAATAAAC
>JALUMP010000036.1 GCA_027039745.1 Candidatus Parcubacteria bacterium | reverse complement strand
GTGCGGGATTTTGAGGATAATGAGTTTTTGATTGAGAAGTTGCAAAAGATATAGAAATTGAAATCAAAACATAAATTCATAGAAAATTTTTTATCATTGACAATGTTAAGAGGTATAACCTTAATCGTCCCGCTTGTTACTTACCCCTATCTCATTCGAGTATTGGGAAGTGAAAAGTATGGTTTGGTGATGTGGGCATGGTCGATAGTGAATTTTTTTATTTTGTTTATTAATTTTGGATTTGATTTATCTGTTACTAAATATGTATCGATACATAGAAAAGACAAAGAGAAGCTATCAGAAATAATTTCTACAACTATGGCTACAAAGTTTGTATTATTTCTAGTAGCTTTTTTCTTTTTTTTAATTTTACTGTTAAATGTTCCTAAAATGACCCAAAATAGAGAACTTTTTTTTTGGACTTTTGCTTTGACTTTAGGGGAAGCTATGATGCCAATATGGTATTTTCAAGGAATTGAAAAGATGAAATACACTGCTATGATTACCTCTTTTGTAAAAATTGGATTTACTGTATTTGTATTTTTGATCATTAAAAATCAAGAAGATTATCTCAAGGTTCCTATTCTCTACGCTTTAGCTTCTGTGATAAGTGCGATATTTGCTTATTATTTTATTTTTATTAAGGATAAAAATAGACTTATTAAGCCAAAAATTGAAAATATTATTATTTATATTAAAGATAGTGTAGCTTTGTTTTTGTCAAGTTCTGTATCGGTTTTAAAAGATAGTTTACTAATTGTTTTTATAGAAAACTTTATCGGTTTGTCGGCAGTAGCCTATTTTGATATTGTGCAAAAATTTATCAATATTCTTATAACACCTTTTCATATAGTGGCTACGGTATTGTTCCCCCATCTATCGAAAACAAAAGATTTTACACTTTTGAAAAAAATTATGGGTGCTACCACTCTTGTAACACTCGCATTTGTTGGTTTAGTATGGATATTTGATGTTCAAATTACACATCTTTTATATGGGAAATTCAATGAACAAATCCAGCAACTGCTCAAAATTATGGTCTTTGCTATAATATTTGCAAATTTGGCTTCTTTGCTTGGAACGGATGGGCTGGTAGTAGCAGGTAGAAATAGAAAACTATTTGTCGCTTCACTAACCGGAGCTATTGCTTTTTTAATGATACTTTCATTGTTATGGTTACTTCATGATACTACATTAGCCATGATAGCATTTGTCGTTATTCTTACTTATCTGATTGATGCAATTCTGAGATGGTATTTTTTGAAAGGGTTAATATGGTAAAAAAAATTCTAAAAATTCTTCTGTTGATTTATTCTTTTTTTGTGCCTTTTTTAATAAAGAAGAAAGATTATAATCTAATAATATTACGATTTGATAGCAACAAGTTTATGTTTAACACTAAAGTTTTCTTTGAATTTTTATTAAAGCATTCTAATTATAATGTGAAATACATCATTAATGATATAGATTTAAAAAAACAATTGGAAAAAAAATATTGTGATCATTTTATTGAACAAAAAACTTTTAAAGATATTTGGAATATTGCTAGAGCAGGGACATGGTTAACTGATGGTGGTTTTCCTCTAAAAACACCCTTTGGTCATAAAGATAGAGTACTAATTAATCTTGAACATGGCATGTATATAAAATATGCAGGACTTAAAGCCTATAAAGGTTTAAGTGAATTAAGAGTGTCTTTACAACTTAAAATGTTTGCAAAACATTACAATGCTTTTTGTGTAACTTCGAAAATGTTTATACCTATTGTAGAAGAAGCATATTTGGTGAAAACAAAAAATATTAAAATATTAGGGCAGGCTAGAAACGATTTATTGTTTGCAAACAATGATCGTGATGGCATATTGAAAAATTTATATGACAATTTGCCAAAATATCACCATATTATTTTATATGCTCCTACATATAGAACTTCTCAATATGGTAATGCAAGTGGTAAATTACAACCAACAAAATATTTTCCGTTTAATGATTTTAATCAAAATAAATTAGAAGAATTTTTAGAAAAACATAAAATAATTGTATTTATTCGTTCTCATCATCTAGAACAAGTTAAAATCAAAGAAAGCAATAGAGTAAGATTTCTAAATGCTGACAAAGTTAGTGAAATATCCGATATTTTAAACATATTCGAGTTATTGATAAGTGATTATTCAAGTATTATTTATGATTTTTTATTAACGGGAAATCCTATGCTGTTTTTGCCATATGATTTGGAAACATTTAAAAAATATGCTGGGCTATATTTCGATTATGATTTTATATCACCAGGACCAAAACCAAAAAGCCAAACCGAATTTCAGAATGAGTTATTAAAATTGCTTACCGACAAAACATATTTTGAACAAGATAGAAAATCTCTTAGAAAAAAAGTTTTTGAAGTTGAAAAAGATAATTGTCAAAGAATATATAATTTCATGATTAATGAAATTCAAAAATATCAAGGCAAACAATGAAGAATAAGAAAAAGATTATATTTTTTACCTGTGATCTTATAAGTGCCGGTGGCGTAGTTAGGGTTATATCGAATTGGTCTAATTATTTTGTTAAAAAAGGTTTTGAAGTAGAGACAGTTTCGGTTGAATTTGGCAAACCTTATTTTGATTTAGATTCAAAAGTAAAATTTACTGTAGAAAATTTTAAGTTTAATAATATTCTTTTGAATATTCCATACAATACATATAAACTGTATAATTTTTTAAAAATAAGAAAAAAATCCAATGTTGTTATTAATAAATCACTTTATATTGAGCCTATATGGATTTTGAGAAAACTGGGTTTGTTTAAGGATATAAATTTCATCTACTTTGCTCACGGGGGAAGTAGTGATTTTAGAGATTTTTATTTGAGAAGGCCGCTGGTAAGGCATCGGCTAAAAATGATTTTTGATGCTTTTGATAATGTGGTTTGTTTATATGACGATGAGACAAACTATCCACCGCAAGTCAAAAAGGAAAAGCTTCATTTCATTCCTAATCCTCTTCCGTTTGAACTATCTGATATATCATTTGAAAAAAAAGAAAACATAGTTCTGTCCCTTGGTAGAGTAACCAAAGAAAAAGGAATTGATACACTTATAAGATCTTGGGTGAAATTAGAAGCACAATTTTCGGATTGGAAATTACAAATTGTAGGAGAAGGTAAGGACAAAGAAGATTTTATAAGTTTAGTTGAAAGTCTCAATCTCAAAAATGTAGAATTTTTACCGGCAACTACAGATGTAAAACCCTACTATGAGGAAGCTAAAATATTTGTAATACCTTCTCTTTTTGAAGGGATGCCTATGACCATACTTGAAGCAATGGCTTGTA
>JALUMP010000035.1 GCA_027039745.1 Candidatus Parcubacteria bacterium | reverse complement strand
GTATAGAATTATTGAAAATAATAAAAAACTTAAAAGATATATTCTTAAGTATTTAAAAAAGTATTATTCTTCTGAACAAATATCAGGGATTTTAAGGTCAGATAAAAATATTAAGATATCTCATAAAACAATTTATTTTTTTTTAAGAAGATCTTATCCTAAATCTAAATATTATCTCAGACACAAGAAACGAAGAAGAAACTATGGAACTAAAAGGTACAAAAAAGCTTTAAAAGAAAGTAATTTAAGAAGAATTAATACAAGAGATAAAATAATTACAAATAGAGAAAGATTAGGGGATTTTGAAGGTGATACTGTTGTTTTGGGTGACAGAAAACAAAGATTACTGACTTTAGTTGATAGAAAGTATGGTTATTTGATTGTAAAGAAGTTAGTACCTAATAAAATTTTTAATTTATCTGGTTTAGTTGTTGAAGAGACCTTAAAATTTAAAAGAAAAATTAAAACAATCACATTCGATAATGGTTCTGAATTTGCTCAACATAAGCTGATTGAAAAGAAAAGTGATATTAAGATATACTTTGCTTATCCATATCATTCTTGAGAAAGAGGAACTAATGAAAATACCAATGGTTTAATTAGACAATCCTATTTACTTGTTTCTCCACTCCGTTTCGAAACATCGTAAATTCCTTCGGATCGGGAAAAAAGCAAAGTAGTTTGCTTTTTTCTCCTAAAGGTATGGGTGGTGATAGAATAACTTTAAACAATATTAAAAAAGTAGAATATCTTTTAAACCATAGACCACGAAAAAGATTAAACTACTTAACACCACATCAGATTTTTGTTGAGAAAAAAGATCCGTCTAAAGTGTTGCACTTCAGAGGTTAATTCAAGAAAATAACCTTCTCGTGTTGTTTGAATTGTTTGAGAGCTTTATTTAATTTTTTAAAATTATTTAGAATAAACTATTATCCTAATATCTTTTTAATGCTTAGAATTACACACCATAACCCCCTGAATTGTATCATTTTCTTCAAAACATTTTAAATTACTTTTTCTTTCATTTAACCCATCATTTACTTCTTTTAACATTTTTGACTTTGTTGCTGCATCTCATTCACCAATTTCTTTAATTACATCAGAATAATCATCGCCAGCTGTATATAACCCTATTTTTTCAGCCATAGCATCACCTTTTTTAGCACACTCTAAAGCTTCGTTTTTATTATTAGCGGCTTCTATACAAGCTTTATTTTTCTCCATCAATTCTACATATACTGGAGCTAAGACTTTTTGTTTTTCAAATTGATTTTTTAAAGTTTTTGAATTTGTAATAGCATCAATCATTTTTTGTTCAACATCAGAACTACTAATATCTCCTTTTTTTACTTCAGCAACCACTTTTTTTATATCATCTTTTGTCTCGTCAATTACTTTTTGAGAAAGCTCTTTTTGATTTTTTGTTTGATTATTGGTTACTTTACTCCTACTGACATATCACGCTCCACCGATTATTACTAATATTACAATTCCTATTATTATTTTTTTATTCATTATATTTTTTATTATTTTTTTAATCTATTACTCTTATTGTTTTTTTTGCAAGAATCTTTTTTTGCTGTAACCAATAAATTATATCATAATCTCCAACTTTATTTGGAGCCATTAGTTCTCCTTGTCCCTTTTTAGAATTTAAATAATAGATTGAACCACCAATATGATCATTTCAATTAGAAGAATTTTTTGGAAGAATTGTTATAGCGTCACCTTTTAAATCTACACCTTCTCATTTAATAGAAAATTTTTCATCCTTCTTAACTGTAGATGGAACCTCAATAAAATTAGCAGTAGCCTTGATAGTCTTAAAAGTTTTTCTTGCTAAAATCTTTTCTCCTCCCAACCAATAAACAACATCGTAATCTCCAACACTCACAGGAACTTTTATTTTCCCAGTATTGTTTTTAGAATTTAAATAATATATAGTGCTGAAATGTTTATTTCAATTAGTTTCTCCTTTTTTGAAAATTCCTATAACATCATTTTTATTATTTGGACCTTCTCAACTAAATTCAACCTCTGAACCAACAGTTGCTGTTTCTGGAAAATTCACCTTAGCTCCAACTTCACCAACACTAAAAGATTTTCTCCCCAAAATAGAACCACAATTTGCAAAATAAATCACTTCATATTCCCCCTGCTCAATCGGTGTCATTAACTTGACTTCTTTACTTTTATCATCTAAACGAAGTTCACTATCTAAATGCCTATTTCAATTTGTTTCCCCTTTTTTGAAAATTCCTATAGCATCACCCTTTCGACTATCTACACCACTCCATTTAATATGTATTTCTGAATTAACAGAAAGTTTTTCAGGAATATTAAACTTTGCTTCTCCAAGTTTTTCCTTACTACAAGAAGCTTTTTCAATGGCTTCTCTTAAAGCATCACTTAAACTTTTTGAATCTTTAGCAGAAACAAATTTTCCTCCGGTTTCGTCAGCCAAACACTTAAGACCAGCTGTTTGTTTTTCTGTCATTCCAAAACCTATAACATGAGCTGTAAAATCAACCCCTGTTTCTTCTAATGTTTTTCCTAACTTACATAAATCAACCCCACAAGTTTCAATTCCGTCTGAAACTAAAACAACAGTAGCCTTTTTCTCTTTATATTTTAGAAATTCAGCGGCTTGCATCACAGAATCCCCCATCGGGGTCATACCTTTTGGGTTAATCCCATCTACAATTTTGCTGATATTAGAAGCATTTGCCAAAGCAGGCTCCGACAATAGTTCAATATCCTTACAATCGTCCTTTTTATTCTGACCATAAACCATTAAACCAAGCTTCATATCATTTTCAAAATCAACTACTGTCTCCTTAACTACTTTTTTTGCTATTTCGATTTTTGCTTCAGATCCTATCTTACCTCACATACTTCCAGAAGCATCTAAAATTAAAATAGTTTCTGGTAATTCTAAAATTTTAGCTTTTTCATCTTTTTTATCATCTTCTACAGAAGAATTCTTTTTTGGCAAAGAATAGTCAATCGTATCATCACAAGTATTATCTTTTTCACAATCATTTATACCATCATTGTCTAGATCTCAACTAGGATCAATTTTCTTTTTGGTTTCCTTTGTTTGATTATTGACTATTTTGTTATCTTGAATAATTTTATTTTCATTATCATCTATATTTTTATTTATAAAACTGCTATAAATAAAAAATCCACCGGCAATGATAATAACTAACATTATTATTGCCACTATTATTTTAATATTTTTACTCATTATGTTTTTTATTAATTCTATTTATTTAGGAGTTTTTAATATCCATAACTTAATTATAACAGATTTTCTTGCACAACAATACAA
>JALUMP010000034.1 GCA_027039745.1 Candidatus Parcubacteria bacterium | reverse complement strand
TCAATAGGATTTTTGCTTATCATATCATTTGCAACTGCCTTTTTAAAAGCCATATTCAAGATATTTCTAGCTCTTCTAACTGTTGTAGTTGAGTATTTTTTCAAAAGTATATTTTGCCACTTTTCAATATCAAATGGCTTGATATCTTTAAGTTCATACGATTTAAAGTATGGTATAATAAGCCTGTTTAACTTAGATATATAATCTTTTTGAGTATTGGCATCTCTCCTGTGGGATGTCAGCTCAATTACTTCAAAGCAAAACTTTTTAAGATCTAAAGAGTGTTTTTTAATCTGCTGTTTTTTGTCAATTAATTGTAAAAGAACACTCCAATAATTTCGCCTGATCCAATTTATATTTTCTTTGTCGGCTTCTTTACCGGTAGATAATCTATATCTTTTATCATCGACAACTCCGTACACATATATTTTGTTACCGACAATTTTATATCCTCCACTGCCTTTCATCTTTTGTATCTCCTCAAAAGTTTAAAAGCAGTTGCTTGAGAGACATGTATCTTACCATTTTCTTTCCAAAAATCCACTTTAGGCTCAAAATTATTTTGCAAGTATTGAGTAATGGTTTGCCTTGATTTGCCGGTTGTATCAACTATGAATGATAATGTCATTTTAGAAGGTAAAAATAGATTAAGCATTGACTTAATTTCTAGGATATTAGACTTTAGTTCTAAAAAATCGTAATCACTCATCTTGTAGCCTTTTTTATGGTATAATTTGACATGGAATTAAAAGAGAAAATAGACATAATTGATAAAAAAGCAAGTATTGTAAATAAAAAGCTTATCGCATATTTGGCAATTGCTGGCGGTACTTGGCTGTATGGCATAAGTCCAAATACGAATAACACTGTAGTGGTGTTGTCTAGCATTTCTTTTTTATATGCTGGAGTAGGTATATTTGTTAGCATTAAAAAGCTAAATGAATTACAAAATAAACTTAAAGGATTAGATAATGGATAATTTAACATTTTTGTTTCCGCTCGCTTTGATAATAGCCCCGATTGTTGCATATTATATAAAAGATACAAAAATTGCTGATATATTTTAGTCATGACGCAAGCCTTTTTTCGGTTTTGAAGCTCTCACACAATTTTAACACATCATCTTTTTTCTCAAAAAGATATGACCAAATTTTATACGCTTCATCTGAGCTTACAAGCACGTCGTTTTGAAGGGAAAATATATACCCATTCTGAATTTGAAATCCAGCATGATCTGCCAAATAATCTAAACCTGTAACTCTAAATTCAAAACCTTCGGCTCCAGATACTATTTTTTTAAATTTTTTAAAATTTATCTCTCTCTCTTTGTTTTTCTCAGCAGAGAGAGGATCTCTTGTAGCTCTGATTAGATTAGTATTATGATATGTCGGATTTATTTCCGAATGATTTTCGGATTTATTTCCGAGTTTAGTCGGATTTATTTCCGAGTTTAGCTCTAACTCGGATTTATTTCCGACATAGTAAGTTTTGCCTTTTTGAGTCAATCGACAACAATCTTTTTTACCAACTTTTATATAATCGATTAAATTAATTTTTTGCAGCGTTTTAAGGTGTCTGTAAATTGTGTCATACTTTAAGTTTAGTAAAGGAAGTTCTTCTGCAATTGTTTGTCTGGAGGTCCAATAATAAACATCTTTTTTAACTATTATATGATCCGCCCAAGTATGTGCATCCGCGATTAATTGTAAAATAATAGCTTGATTTACATGAGTTAAGCCCAACTCAAGTGCTTGTTTTTGATTAATCGTTAATGTATATTTCATTACGCCGCCTCCTCATCAAAAACAAAAAAACCTTGTTTCAGTCCACTTTCAAGCTCATAAGTCCCTAAATTCGGCAATTCTAGCTCTTTCTCGTCAACCACATCATATAAGCTTACATTATATTTAGAACACAAATATTTTAAATCCTGAAGGTCAAAATCTGCATCAAATTTGCTTTCGTTCCAAACCTTTTTTAAGCCTTCTTTAAGGATTACTTTGTCTTTTTTTTCCAAATTTTCTAATTCGATTTCTGTATCGATATCATAACTTTTACCTTTATAATCTTTGATATCGGTGAATTTTGGCGCTTGAAATGCAAAATTATGTTTTTCAGAATTCGCGTTTTTCATGTTATTGAGCAGTCTCTCGGTCAAGAATTTTAAAGCATTTTTAAGATTTGAGCAGTTAAAAAATCTTTTCTTGATTGCTCTTAAGTGTTTTTTAAGCAATGTTGCTCGAGTTTGGAAAACAGAAATCGCAAAAGATGCGTCAAAATCCGAGAAAAATATATTTTTAGAAGTACAAATTCTTTGTACATCTTCCTTAAGTAAATCTGAAATTAAGTCGAAGTTAAGGAATAGGTCTTCAACTTTTTTAAATTTGTTTGAATTGATAATCAATTCCGCAGTTGTGTCCATTTTAAGCTCCTTTTAAGTTAAGGACACCTTCAGCTTATTTTAAGTATAATTGCTGAGGATAAATAAATACAAGATAAGTCTCTTTCAAATCGCCAAATTAAAAAAGAGACTTATCACCTTAAGTAATACTTAAAAAAGTAGATAATCTACTTTTTATATACAATATTGTAGTATATATATTATTAAATTCAGCTTACAATGATATATTATCTATCTTTTTTCCAATTATTTGATTTTTTATATTTTTTTGATATAATTCAAACATGAAAAAAATAAAACAAAAAAATATGATTAAATTATTTGGCTTTAAAACAAGAAACACACTAGTTGATTGGGAAAAAGAACCGTCAAAAAGGCCCATTATTAAGCTCATTTATCAATATTTCTCAGGAGAAGATATTGAGCAATTTTTAGAGCAAGGCAAAATTTCTCGTTTAGAATACTATGAGGAATGTAAAAATGTAACCGACTTTATCATTAAAGAAGTATTTGATGACTGCCAAGAGAAAAGACAAATTCCAGAAATTCAAGAATTTGGAAAATTTTTAGAATCTATTCAAGACCAAAGATTAAGAAAAACTTGGATACATTTTGCAGAATTTTTTAAAAATGAAGAAAAAATTTGGAATTTTTTTGAAAAGGAATTCGCTCAATATTTAATCAAAAATGAGTTGCTTATAAAATCGCATTTGGATATTATTTCAAATATTTATTTTCATTATCCAATTTCCCATCGATATTATTTTGTGAAAAATTTTATGTGGATTTTTATGCCAACTATTCAAGATAAACATGCATCAGAAATCAAAAAAATATATAACTCTTTACCTTCCTACGTTCAAAAAACACCTGGAGTTAAGTTGATGATACAAGTTTTGGGACACTATGGTTTTTTAGGCTTGCTCCCCCCAAAGTTTAGGATTTAAAAACAACTTATGTGCATTTTAATATATTTTTAATAT
>JALUMP010000033.1 GCA_027039745.1 Candidatus Parcubacteria bacterium | reverse complement strand
GAGTTACCGTACACCTAATATTTTTTTGTTAAAAAGGGGTTACTGTACTTTCCCTATTTTTTTGCTCCTCCCCAGGTTACTGTACTCTTAAAAAGGGGTTACCGTACTCTTATCTTTTTTTGTTAAAAAAGAGTTACTGTACTTTCTTGATATGATGAAAAATTTACTATGGAAAATAAAGATTTTTTCATGGAGATCCGGGTTATCAATCCTAAAATTTCGGGTAAATTGTATTTTTATTTTATTTTCCATTATATTTTCTATTTTCCCCTCTTTTTTTTGATAAATTTTAACCATATTTAACCGATAAAAAATGCTTAAAAAAACGTTAATTTTTCCAAAAAAGGGGTTACTGTACTCTCATCACTTTCAAGCTATTGTACATTATGCGTCCTCAAAAAGGGTTAACGTACCACTTTTTTAACTCGCCTGTTTTTTTAATATTTTTTATTGCTGAAAATTCAAAAAATTACCTCATGGAAAACGATTTTTTTGGGTATTATTTACGCTCAAATATGGTTTAAACCATAATTTTCCCGTAATTTTTGTTTAATGTGATGAAATTTTGTTCATTTATATTCCATATGTCCTATTTTATCTTCTTTTTTTACTGTAGTTTTTTCTTATGATTAATACCCAAAAAACGTTATTTTTTTCAAAAAAAAGAGTTACTGTACTCTCATCACTTTCAAGCTATTGTACATTATGCGTACTTAAAAAGGGTTAACGTACCACTTTTTTGTTTCCCTGTTTTTTTCGACATTAATCATGGTGTATTCATGGTCTCCAAAAGTAAAAGAAAAACAATAAATGTATCGCCAGGGGATACAAGGGTGTACCAAAAAAAATCCAGGAGATCTGGGGGGAGGCAAAGGACGAATGATCTCCATTGAAAAAAGAAAAAAAGCTGTATCTTTAATTGAAGAAGCCTGTAATGCAGGGGCCAGGCAGAAGAAAGCATGTGATTTATTGGGAATTACAGAACGGACTTTATAGCGATGGAAGAAAACTCCTGACAAGAGTATCAGGGCGGATCATACCGGCAAAAAAATCTGACGATGGTATTGACCTTTTTAAAATTGGGTTTAAGGGATTACGATGGACTATACCAAAAATCAGCACAAATTCTTATTTTTTCAACCTTTTCAAGCAGATATCAATATAGTTACTCTTTTTTAAAATTGATATTGACAGGATCAGATTTCCCCTGATACAAGTACAATATGTTGTACTTGTATCAGGGGAAGATTAATATTTTAAACTTTGGGGATTTTCGGTGCTTTCTTTAGCAAAAAGCAAGTTCGTACCCCGATCCCGTATTAAATGATTTACAATGAGGAAGCTCATGAAACGTTTAATCTGCACTTTAATTGTAATTTTTATTTTTTTATTTAGCAGTATTAGTTTTGCAAAAGACGTATATGTGCGTGGGTATACCAAAAGTAACGGAACATATGTACATGGCTATCATCGATCAAGCCCTAATCAATACAAATACGATAACTATTCTTCACAAGGGAATACTAACCCATATACTGGGCAAAAAGGTTATCAACGAAATGAGTATTCTTCCCCTCCATCGTACAATAAAAGCTATAATAGTTCCCCAAGTTTCAATAATTCAAACAGCTTATTTAATAACAGCAACACATTCCAACAGCAAAAACAACCATATGGTCAAAAATCCAAAAAAGGATTCTGGGATTAAAAAAAATTTTGACAGAAGATATTTCAGTGTATTACTTTTATCGTAAATCATTCTGCTTTTAAGCAGTGCCCCGGTTACCCGCGCACCGGGGCTTTTTTATTGGGGCAAATATGCCAAAGAAAAAAGTATGTTGTTTTATTGACGGTTTTCATTTCTACCATTCAATAGCCGATCTCATAAAAAATGATCAGAAATAATGCAGAAATAATAACAATTATTATGGAAAATAAAACACATGAAAAAAACAATACTGTTCATTTTTTTAATCACTGGTTTAATGTTCACTGTTATGGCACAGGCTGGGGAGAATACAAACAATATTAAAGCTCTCAAAAAAGCATGTGATGGTTGGAAACAGGGGGAAAAAAATAAGCCAAAAACATCGATTAAAAATAGGCCACCTATACCTATATGCGTAGTCCTGCGGCATCGGATTGGATTACAAAATGCATGGTCATCCCCAATTTAAAAAAAGTAAAAATTTTTCATATTTTATATTGTACTGTTATTATCTCCTTCTATAACTTTTTCCCTCCAAAATCAGGATTTCAGAATTATAGACGAGGCGGTCATTAATCGCTATGGCAACGGTGGTTCCGTCAAAGATGTCTCCCCATTTAGCAAACGGTAGATTTGTCATAATTATTGTAGATTTTTTTTCATGGCGAGCGCTTATAATTTGGAAGAACAAAGTTTGACCCCTGTCTGCCCAGCGGAAGATAGCCGAGTTTATCAAAATTATTTTTTTTTAAAATTTCAAAAAAAATAATCTATAATAAAAATGAAAAGAGATAAGAAGAAATAAATTGAGTCTCAATAATTAAATTTAACCTTTTAAGAGGAATAAACAATGAAAGAAATAAATTGTTCGAATCTTAAGTCAACCATCGACTCGGCGGCAAACGTTTTGAATATCAGTTCTTGTAAACTTAAATCTCAGCTAAAGAAAGATGATTGGCAAAATTTACTCACAGAGCCCCTTCCTACACCAGAATCGGTTATATGGTTCCATGCGACCCGTATCTCCCGCTCCACTGATTATCGAGAGGGCCTTCTGCCAACTTCACAAATTAAGAAGAAATTGCATGAAATACTTCACCAATTAGCTATAAATGAAAAAATTTGTTCAGAGTCAAAATGGAATTCTCTGGTTAACGATCTGTCATCTACAGAAATCTCTTGGAAAAACTCACTTCTAAAGAGCGACGATGGCCCACATGGTTTTCTTGTTCGTGATGTCATCATCGATAATGTCATTATCGATAATGACAAACTTTCTATCATGGATTACACAGATATGCCTGAATATGTTAGAATTTTTTGTAATGGCTTTCCCAAGAACATAAGAAAAAAATTACTGAGTGCATACAAAAATAATACAAATCGAGCAATAGTGTCGTTTAGGTCAAAACACCTTATAAAAAAAATTAAGATATTGAAATATGCACTTACATACGCACATATTAAGATATTGAAAAAAAAATTGGATGAAAAGTGCAACTGCGGTTTTTCAAGGGAAGGTAAGAAGATTGAAAAAAAAATATACTTAATATTGAATATATTAAGGCGGATGTGGATAATGCAAATTTTTTTCTGTAAAATTGCCAAGTCAAATTCCTTTTTTAGTCTGTTCTCCCTTAACCCCCAAAATTTGTAACTTCGTTCCGGGATAAGTCAAGAAAAAAATCGGTTCCTCCCAAAG
>JALUMP010000032.1 GCA_027039745.1 Candidatus Parcubacteria bacterium | reverse complement strand
AAAAAATTAACATATAAATCTTTTAATTCTTGTTTTAATGACTTAATTTTTTCTATTTTCTGCACTTCTCTTTTTAAAAAACGTATCCTTGGGGCGTTTACTCTCTCTTGAATTTTAACTTCTTTTAGGTTCGTTTCAACTCGTGTAATTTTTCTTTCAGCATCATTTTTTTTAAAAACAAAAGCTTTCAGCCCAAGAGCATCTTCTAAAAGAATTTTTCTTTCTTTTGGTGATAAAGATAATATTCTGTCGGCTTCGCCTTGAGAAATAATGTGATGTCCAGATGAGCCAATATTTGCAGAACCCAAAAGCTCGATGATATCTTTGGCCCTAACTTTCGAACCATTTACCAAATATTCATTTATACCATCCCTATATACGATTCTTTCTATGACAACTTCATTATAATCTATGTTTATAGTTCTATCAGAATTGTCAAAAACAACCTTTACAGAGGCTCTGTTTAGTCGATTATTCTTCCCTGAAAATATGAGATCTTCCCCCTTTTTTCCTCTCATATTTTTCAGGCTTTGCTCACCTAACACAAATCTAAAAGACTCTGCTATATTAGACTTACCAGAACCATTCGGCCCCACAACTGCTGTTATGCGGGTTTTGAAATCAAGTTCTGTTTTGCTAGCAAATGACTTAAACCCCTGTATGTCTAGTTTTTTTAAATACATTTTAATATATTAACACATCTTCACTATTTTTTATAAAGCTCCCTTCATATAAAAATCATCTTCATCTTTGTCATCATGTTTCCCATCAACAATTTCTCCAAAAGACGCAATAGTATCTTCTAATTTAACATATTCTCCTTTTATCCCTGTAAATTGTTCTGCGACATGAAATGGTTGAGATAAAAACTTTTGAATTTTTCTTGCCCTATAAACTATATCTTTATCTTCATCTGAAAGCTCATCAATTCCTAAAATAGCAATTATATCTTGCAGGTCTTTATATCTTTGTAAAATTCTTTTTACCTTTGACGCTACTCTGTAATGTTCTTTCCCTACAGTATCTTCTGTTAAAGCAGATGATGTTGACTCCAATGGATCAATAGCTGGATAAATACCAAGCGCCGCTAAATCTCTAGATAAAACAACTGTTGAATCCAAATGTGCAAAAGTAGTTGCAGCAGACGGGTCTGTAAAGTCATCTGCTGGAACGTATACAGCTTGAACAGATGTAATAGAACCATTTTTTGTTGAAGTAATTCTTTCTTGTAGTTGTGCCATTTCTTCTGCCAAAGTTGGTTGATATCCAACAGCAGATGGAACACGCCCAAGCAGAGCAGAAATTTCAGAACCAGCCTGAACAAATCTAAAAACATTATCCATAAAGAATAATAAATCTTTCTTTTGTTTATCTCTAAAATATTCAGCCATTGTAATTCCAGTTAGTGCAACTCTAGCACGAGCTCCAGGCACCTCATTCATCTGACCAAAAACAAGTGCAGTCTTATCTAAAACACCTGCTTCTTTCATTTCATAATATAAATCATTTCCCTCTCTAACCCGCTCACCAACCCCAGCAAAAACGGAATATCCCCCATGACCTTTTGCTATATTGTTGATTAACTCTTGAATAATCACAGTTTTACCAACACCAGCACCACCAAAAAGCCCAACTTTTCCTCCTTTCAAAAATGGAACTAATAAATCAATAGACTTAATACCTGTTTCAAAAATTTCTGCTGCGGTAGATTGATCTTTAAAAGCAGGAGGGTCTCTGTGAATCTCTCATTTTTCTTCATTGTCTAATTTTTCTTTATCATCCAATGTTTCACCTAAAACATTAAAAAGTCTCCCCAAAACACCATCGCCTACTGGAACAGAAATACCTACTCCTGTATCTATTACTTCCATCCCTTTTTTTAATCCAGCAGTGGCGTTCATAGAAATGGCTCTTACTCTATTTACTCCTAAATGTGCCATTACTTCTAATGTAATTTTTTCACCATCATTATTTTTTAAAGTTAATGCATTTTTCAAATCTGGTAAATTTTTTTCAAAATAAACATCTACCACTGGTCCAACAACTTGCTCTACTATTCCTTTATTACTCATAGTTCTAAATATTAATTTATTTTATAATTTTAATCTATAATTTCAACTGAAATTTTATTTACATCATTTGGTAATGAATTAAATCTTCAAAATGGACTAATTGCAACAGGTGCAGAAACTCCGGGGTAAGAATTCGCTAAAATTTCTTTATATTTTGATAAACTTTTTCCTTTAATCATATTCTTAAAAACTTCTTTTTCAAATTTTCAAATTAAAGTTAACTTTCCATTTACAGATATCTTGAAGGCTTTACCAGAATTCATATCAATAGCAGAAACATCTTGTGCCTCTATCTTTAATTTATGGAAGTCACGAATATCAATATCTGATAAATCATTTAAGGTAATATTATCCGATAATAATGCAGCTTTCATAAAATCTTTTTTATCAATTACGACACCTCTCATATCCGCTTTTGCAGTTACACTAACTTTTCCATCAGACA
The DNA here is from genome assembly GCA_027039745.1 of Candidatus Parcubacteria bacterium. Classification (GTDB taxonomy): domain Bacteria; phylum Patescibacteriota; class Minisyncoccia; order Phycocordibacterales. The sequence continues at coordinate 901 of JALUMP010000032.1, read as the reverse complement.
AAGAAGTTGTTACAAAATGATAATTACTTTTCCTTAAATTACCAACAACAATGTAATCTTTATCAATAATATATTGATTAAACTTATCTGATAAACTAGTTTTTAATTTTTCCTCTAACTTAGTTTTTGCTTCTGCAAGCTGATCTTTGTTTGGAATATAATCTTTTCCTATTTTTCCACCCAAAAAAGCACTATATGATATACCTTTAACATTTTTATACTCTAAACTATTTTTCTTAAAACCGGGTATATCAAATTTTAATCCAGAATCTACATTATATTTTTCTCCAGCTTGATCTGCCTTTGCATTTGCAATAAGAAAAGATTTAGCTGGTATCACAACAGAATTATCAATTCTAAATACTAAACCATTATTTTCAAAACGGGTCTTTTTTATTAGTTTTATTGGCTTTGACATGTCATTTGTAATTTTTATTTTACCGACAGCCTGTTTTTTGACCTCTTCAAAACCGACTGAATCAATCGTTGAAGATGTCTCATCAGAAACTTCAAAAATCTTATAATTAACAGTTCCTAAAACTTCATTATCTGGTTTTTCTTTATTTTCATTGCTATCTACAACAACACTCGAGTCTGAAAAATCAGAAATTGTTTTGGCAAAAATATTTTTATAACTTTTTAAATCACCACCTTCTTTAAAAGCTGGTATTTTAAGTTCAATACCTTTTTTAATCAAATAATCTTTATCGTCTGATACAGAAAAGACCTTCGTTTTTATAGTTTTTTTTGATTTGATATTCACTGGTTTAGAAATTTTAAAAATTAATTTACCAGTATTAAAACGTGTACCAGAAATTAACTTTACATCATCACTTGAATTATTGTAAATTTCAATCTCACCACTAATAGTTTTCTTATTTTTATCTATGTTATTTAATAT
>JALUMP010000031.1 GCA_027039745.1 Candidatus Parcubacteria bacterium | reverse complement strand
AAATTCAACATAAAGGAAAAAAAATGAATAACCCGATGTTATTAATAGTTATGGGTGTTGCACTCGTTATTGTAATGTTAATGTTAATGAGAGAATATAAAGCAAAAAATTTTAAAGAATTAGCTGCTAAGTTCGACATTAAAGATTCAAAAACTTCATCTGAGAATGAAAAAAACTCAGAAACCACAAAAAAACAAGAGAAAAAATAAGAGTTTCAAGCTCCTATTAATCGTTGAAAAATTCAGCAAAAAAATCTCTTGATTTTATCATAATCTAGTAGAAAACATCGCCCTTTAGGGCGGTGATGAATGCTTTTTATAATTAAAAAAAATTTCAATAAAATTAATATATCCTCTCAATAGTCAATCTTCTTTCTCGTTGATTTGTTTTGCAGCAAGATAAAATCTGTCTATTAGTTTGGCAATAATAGGAGAATTTTGTTTTAAATTAGCAAGTCCACTTCCTAGCTGATTGGTCGGAAGAATGATAGTTTTGCCAGAAAGATTTAGTAGTAAAACTAATATCGCTCCATAAGTTATTTATTGTCGCCTGATAATAAAGTAAACTTGTGAGACAGTTTATATATCTTTCTTAGTTCTCTTCGAAATAGGAGAATGGGAATCGCTTGATTCTTTTTAATGCTTAATCTTTTGGTCTTATGATCAGGTTTGATTAGGTTTTATATTTCGTAGTTCACAAAAGTTCGCACTTATAATAATTGATTGCAATCTATTAGATGATTTTTAAGTTTATCTTTTTTTACATCAACTTGAAGATTATTTTTATAGTAAAAACATTTTTTAAAATTCTTTTCATTATTATACATAATTTTCCAAAAAGCATCAGGAATAGCCACTTTGTGTTTTCCTATCCTTTTGGGATTATCAGAAAAAACAACCCCATTAATAACATTAATAGAATTTAATTTAACAGCAAGTGCACGCTCGTATTTTTCAGCTTTAAGCCAAGTTTTTCTATTAACTTTTGGACTTTGTGGAATAATATTAGCCATTGTATATGTTTTTAAAACTATTTTTTTATTATAATCAAAATCAGCATCATTGGCGAGGTGACCTCTATCGTATCCCGAATGGACATAATCCTTTGAATACGCTCTATATTTTACTGGAATACTTTTTTCTGTATAAAAATTTCCTCTTTTTTTAATATTGATTTTATTTACTAAATTACCATAAAGAGTATAGCTAACATAAAGAGGGTCTTTCATTTTATAGCTATAACAAATATCAAATACTTTTTTATTGATTATTTTATCGCAATTTTTTTTATTGATAAAATTTTCAGCCAGCTGGTCTAAAGCATATATATTTTTACCATCAGTCAAAGAGATTTTTTCATTTTTGGAATGTTGAACATTTTTTGATAAAAAAGTTGATATTTTTGCTTTATATAAATCTAAATTTGTATTAAAAGCGAAAAGAGATACGACTGAGAATGTTAAAATATATAATGATTTTTTCATTTGTGAACCTTTTTTTTTAATGGAATATGATGTTATTATATCATAAAATATATAAAAATGAATATTATCCTTTTTAGGATACTGAAATCCCCCCATAGATAAATCTAGGAGAAACTCTTAAGTTTTTTCAGTAGTCGTTATTGTAACAACCGTTAATGGTAAAACCTTTATTTTCTATTTCAAAAGACTTGATAGCTCTTGAAATTTCAATATTTTGGTAAGCGTAACCATCTTCATCTCTTAAATACTGAAAGGTAATTAAATTAGAATTAACTAAAACTTCTTCATATTCAATATTTTCTTTGTCAATATGTTCAATAAACGATGTAAACAGATTATCACTTTCAACAAAATGACCATTAAAATCCTCAATGTGGTAATCTATACTATTAAAATACAGATCACCTTCAATAAGAGAATCAAAATCAAATTGAGAAATTGGAACTGCTCCTTTATGAATAATAGGTGGTACACAATTATTTGATTCTAGTGGAGATAATTTATAAAGATAATTATCATCAACCCAAACTTTAGTTTCATTTATTGCATTGTTAGGAATTATAACAATATTATTTGTTGAATTAAATGCCCAATTCGCTACTGAATGTTTAGCCAGATCTCCATTAAACATAAAAATATCATATTCTTCAATATTGTTATTTTCATCAATAAGAATTGCAGATTCACAAATATCTTTATTATTTTGTGTGACTGAAATCAATGTTGCCATTTTTTCTCCTTTTATCATTTTTATTTTTACTCAAAAGAGTAGAATGATTTAATTATATTATAAATAAAAAATGAAAAAAAAATATATTTTATAATATAAGAATATGCATATTTATTTTAAATATACATAAATCTTAAGATAAGGTGTTAAAAATGAATTTAATCTTTCCAACTGATTTGGAGAAAGTAAAAATGGATGAAAGTTTATTGAGTATGGAAAACTTAATGGGCAATGAATTATATTGGAAAAATGTTTCAGAGGAAAAACAAAGAAAAATTGATGAAACAAAGCATATGGAAAATTGCAATTATGCAACATATAAATGGCTTGAAAATGAAATTCAACTCAATGAAAGTATGTTAGAACATGCAAGAAAGAGAAATAACCGAAAATATAAGAATAATACAAAGTTTACCAACAAAATTAAAGATAAAAAAAATCTTTTCTTTGTTGGTACTAAAAGTGTTCAAAAGGAAAAGAAAAATATTCTTCCTCAATCTGTATTTAATTATGCATCTTTAATGGATGATACTAAAATTATTTTTTACGGGAAAAAAATTCAATGTTCTGTTAAAGTTTTTTGTGAAAATGTATGTTTAACACAAAAATTCAGTAGAAATAAAAAGATCTTTAAAAGAAATTCAAGTAAAATTGAAGTATTCCAAACTATTGAAAATGGAATAGAAGCTTATAAAGAAGAAATTAGAGATGCAATGTCAGACTTTTATTTTGAAGATGATTTTGAAAATGATTCTTATTTTAATTGTTATGATGAATATTATTTTGGTTCTGTAGAACAATATAAAGAACCAAAATTTTATTGGGAAGAAGAACACCAAGATTTAAGTAAAGATTTTTTTTCAAAAAAAGAAAGAGAAGAATATCAAGGTATCGATGATTTTTATTTTTGTGATGAATATTACGATTATTGATAAACTATATGTTTTAAAGAATAGTTTAAAGCGTAGTTAGCATCAATTGTTTTTATTGATTTAACAATCAATAATAAAAGTAATCAATATATTCTATTGATTAGAAAATATGAAGTTTTTATTAACTTCATATTTTATAAGGAGATAAAAATGTTTATTTATGAATCATTCATAAAAAGAGTTGACCGAGAATTATCTGACGATATGGTAAGTTCTTCAATTATAGGAATAATTAATAATTTCTATTTACAAAAAACTGACAATTGCATATACAGCGAAGCTTTTATTAAAGAATATCTGGAAGAAAAAGAAATTGATAGAAAAATTATTAGATCAATAATCCGTTCAAATGATTTTTCTAT
>JALUMP010000030.1 GCA_027039745.1 Candidatus Parcubacteria bacterium | reverse complement strand
ATTGATAATATATTAGATGATGATTAAAAAAATTACTAATTTTTTACCAAATATTTTTGCTTTACTTTTTGTGGTTTTACCTATTTTTCTTTTTGTGGGGTATTTTTCAATTAAAGCTATCTTTTTTAATACGAACAACCAAAAAGTAAGTAAACAGGAACTCAAAGTTATCAAGGAAGAAAAAGAAAAATATTTAGATGACGATAATGATGGGTTATTAAATTGACAAGAAGTATTATATAAGACGGATCTAAATAATCCGGATACTGATGGTGATGGGGTTTCCGATGGTCTTGAGGTCCAGGCAGGCACTGATCCCATAGACCCATTCAATAAAAAACCATTAGAATCAAAAAATGAAAAAATTGTCGATAATACAAAAAATGGGGAATTCGGACAGCCGAGTTATAGAGAAGATAAAAATTTAACAAAAACTGATGTAGTAGCAAGAGATTTATTTGTTAAATTAACAGAATTGAAACAGGCCAATATGGCATCTAATCAAAATGCACAAAAACAGGCTGTAGAAGAATTATTAAAAGAAAACAAAATTGTTGTGTCTGATACTTATAAAATAGATGATTTAAATGTTTCAAAAAAAATATCTAAAAAAGTTTTTAAAATAAATTTAGAAAAAATTCTAGGCAACTATAATTTGAATTCTTTTTCAGACGAATCAGTTTTATTGGCACAATATGTAGATACTAAAGATGAAAAATATTTAGATAAAATTTCTTCCCAGGTTCTTAAATACAAGGAATTAGAAAGTAAATTAATTTCTATCAAAACTCCAGAATCAATAAAAATTCCATATCTTGAATACATAAATTCTTTTTCTATTTTTGTTCAAATTGTTGATTCTTTTAAAAATTTTAAAGATGATCCAGTCCTTGTATCATCAATGCTTCTTTTGTATAATGATGTAGAGAAAAGATTAACAACAGCAACCCAGTCTTTAGCTTTTTTCTTAAATGATAACTAAAATATGATAAATAATATAAAGCAACAAACAAAGATAGTTTTAACTAAATTTATATTTATTTTTATATTTTTTCTTTTATTCTTTATTTATTTTTCAGAAGCTAATGCTGTAATAAATTGTCCATCAATTCCTGAACATTCAATTTCTGGAATATTGAATTCTCCCTTTTCAGATACAGCAGCAACTAGCCCTTCAGATGATAGAAAGGAGTGTATTTTGAACTCTATCAAAACATCGTTAAAAAAAGAAGTCTTAGGAAAATTATCAAGTTCTACAATCAATTGGATTAATTCTGGTTTTGATGGAAGACCTGTGTATATGACAGATCCGTATAAGGTTTTTAAATCCGTTAAAGAAAAAGTTGTTGAAGATGTTATTTATAATAATAAAAATTTAGAATCTTTACATCCTGATTTTGAATTACCAATAAAATTTGCTCTTAATCAATATTTTTTCTCCAAAGAAAAAGGTGATTTAGGATATAAGCCAAAAAGCACAGAAGTGTTTGATCCGAATAAAAAATTTTCTTGAAAAACTTTTGCAGAAACCACGAAACCAGACAATACCATAACTAATGTTTATCATAAATTAGTTACAGACATAGATCAAACCATAAATCAAAGACAAGAGGTTTTACAAAAAGAGCTTGATCAGGGTGGAGGGTATTTTTCTATCAGATCTTGTGATGATGGTTGAGAATACGATGGTTCTCCTGAAGCATCTCGCCATTGTAGAATTGTAACACCTGGAGCAACTATTTCTGATCAAGTTGGAAAAGTGATGGGTTCTAATTTTGATAGAGTGTTATTAGCAAATGAAGTGGATGGTTTGATGGGTTCTTTTGTAAATAATGTTATAGAAAGAGGGAGTAGCGGAAGAGGATTGGCTTCTTTTTCAGATCCAGATTATTCTTTTGTAGAAGCTTCTGGCAATGTTTTTAAAACAGAAAGAAATAGGCTTTTAGAACAATACAACGACTCTGCATATGATGTTGCCATTAAGGCTTTAAAAAGTATGCAAAGGAGTTTAAAAAATATAAAATCAATCATTCAAAATGATTTGGTTTGTTGGCAGGACAAACAAACACAAACGAAGTCAGGGACAACATTTTATAAATTTGCAGGAATAAATCCGCTTGATAAACAATACGAATTTTTAAATAATATTACAATAGACAATAATATTAATTTTGTATTAAATTCTAAAGAAATTTCTAATATTGATTCAAAAACAGAAAAACTTAATCGGGAAATAAATTCTCTTTTAGCTCAAAAACAATCTTTAGGTCTTATTCGTCAATCTATAGCAGACGCAAAAGACTATGCGAGTTTATATAATGTTATTAAATATACTACGTCAACAGGAGTAGATCTTAATTCTTTTGCAGAAAGGATTAATACATTAAAAAAAGAATATAAAGTTATATTAGATGGAGAAATTTCTTCTTATCAAAATTATCAGCCAATAAGAAAAGGTGGAATAAGCACTTCGTATCAATATTGTAGAGATTTCAGTATTATAGAAAAACCAAATGATGCAAGTATAATAAAAAGTTCAATAGAGCAAGTTAGCGAATTAAAAAATAAATTAGCAACTAATTTTATGGATTCGTATAACATACAAGAAGATTTACTTAATGTTCAAAATAGTGATAATACTGATTTTAATATTCAAGACAATAAATCATCATCTGTTACATATGATAATTTAATTTCTGCAGCTCATATAAGTAAAGTTGGGTCTAATGTCATTACTAATTGAAAAGATTTTTTTACTAAGGAAAAAATTCTTAAATTTACAGAAAAAACAAGTTACTTGGCAAATTTAATTGGTAGAAAATCATTTGGTTATACTGATTATCTAATTAATTCTTTTTCAGTGCCACAAGAGGTTTCATATGATGGAATTATTTTAGATAATTTAGTAGATCATATTGGTGGAAATGGTCAATATTGCACCAAAAAAGGTTGGAGTAAATATAAAGTTTATATTCCACCTTTTGCAAAAAAAATGGCACTTTTGTTTAAGCCAGAACGCGGCACGTTACACAGAGTTCATCTAACATTTAATTCTCCAGAAATTAACCATAACAACGTAAAAGCTTTAAGTTATAATGATATCCCAAAAGATAATAATCATTATGGTTTGGGTGATTTGTTTGTTAATCAGAAGACAGTCTTATTAAATATCAAATATAATGGTTTAATGCTTGAAGAAAGGTCATCTGGTGTTTCTGTTGCTGGTCTTGTTTTGGGAGAAGAAAAAATAAAAAAATATATTGGTAAAAATGGTGGTTGGTTATATATAGATATTGCACAAGACAACAAAGCTGCTGGAGTTGTAAAATATTCTCCAACAGACAAAGTAAAAATTTTATATTATATAGATATTGATCGTGAGTCCCAAGCTTATAAAAATTGAGCAAAGAATGCAGATCAGAATTTAAAAGAATTACAGGGGATTGAGGTTTTTGAAAGAAATTGTCAATAAAATAATAAAAATAATATGTTAAATATATCAGAACAACAAATGATTGATGCATACATAAAAGCATCTTCAGTTATACAAGAAATATTAGACGCAGATTGAGTGCCAGAAAATATAGAAA
>JALUMP010000029.1 GCA_027039745.1 Candidatus Parcubacteria bacterium | reverse complement strand
TCTTTATATAAAAACAAAAAAAAGAGTTTAGTCTTTGTTTTGTTTTTTGCTATTCTTGCTTTAATAAGTATTTTTATTAGTAATAAATATTTAATAGAATTACCAAAAAAAGGAGGAATTGTAAACGAAATTATTATTGGCTCAAAAGTACGTTTTATAAACCCCACTATTGCTATATCTCAAGTTGAAAAAGATATGTTACCTTTGATTTTTTCACCATTAGCTTCTAGAGACAGAAGCGGGCAAATTTTTGAAAGTATCGCCAATATTACTCCAAATGACGATAAAAAAAGTTACTTAATAACATTAAGGGATGACATTAAATTTAGTAATGGTCAAACACTAACCAGTGATGATATTATTTTTACAATCAATAAAATAAAAGATCCTTTTATAAAAAGCCCATTATTTAGTGAGTTTTTCGGACTACATACAAAAAAAATAGATGATTTTAACTTAGAAATTTCAATGGAGAAAGAGTATGACCAAATAACAAATACTTTTACAAAACTATATATTCTTCCAAAAAAACCTTGAGAAAATATAAATTATCCAGAATTCCCTTTTTCAAACTTAAACATAAAACCAATTGGGTCTGGACCTTTTAAAGTAGGAGATATCTTTAGAGATGAAAAAGGTGTTATAAAAAATTTACAACTAACAAGAAATAATAATTTTTATGAAAATACTTATCTAGATGGAATAAAGTTTTATTTTTTTGAAAATTTAGAGACTTATAAAAAAAGTTTAATATACTCAAATCACAACCAAATAAAAAATATAACTTTAATTTCGTCAGATGATGTTAATAATGTTATATCAAAAAACTCTAAAATAATTAAATTAGCAAACTCAAGAGTTTTTGGTTTATTTTTAAATCCAGAAAATAAATTTTTAAAAGATTCACATTTAAGACAAGTATTAAACTGAACTATTGATAGAAAAACAATTACACACGAAATTTTAAAAGATTATGCAAAACCTCTTGACTCTATATTATATTATTCAGAAAAAGATTCACCAAAATTAAAAACAATGGATGAAATTAAAGCTTATTTAAAAAAAAATAACTATAATATAAAAGAAGGAAAACTATATAACAAAGACAACGAAGAGATAAAATTTAATATCAATATTTTAGATAAATCTGATGAATTTGAAAAAGTCGCAAAATATATTTCATCACAATTTAACAAAATTGGTATTGAGTTAAAAATAGTAAAATATACAGAAAATCAGTTTCTAGATAAAACAATAAGAGACAGGAAATTTGATATAGTTTTCTTTGGTTATCAGACAGACCTCAAAGCTGATTTTTTTCATCTTTTTCACTCCCTGCAAACAAAAGACCCTGGGTTAAATATCTCTGGGATAGCTGATTCAAAAATCGATAATTTAATTATTGAATTAAGAAAAAATATAGATTATCAAAAAAGAATAAAAAAAGAAAAAGAACTTGATGAATTAATCTTATCAAAAAATCTTTTCTTACCTCTATACAACCCTTATTATATATATATTGTTGATTCTAGAATAAAAAATATGGATGAAGGAATTGTAAACTCAATTGAAAATAGATTTGATCATGTTTCAGAATGATATATTAGAACAAAAAAAGTATTCCCTTTCTTGACGAAATAATATTTTTAAATAAAAGCAAGCTATTAAGTGCAAACTTGAAAGCTTACTATTATTTAAAAATTTTCTAAAACTAGAAAATAATATTAAAAAAACAAAATGATAAATAACACAAAAGAAGAAAAAAAACACATAAACCACAGAAAACCTTTTAAAAAGGGTGGTTATAAGAACGGAAAAAGAAAAAAACATTATAAACCAAAAAATAATTTCCGTGGAAGAACTCCAAATAATTATGAAACGAGTTTTGACTTAAGACCCTCAAGAAAAACAAATGTTCCAATAAAAGATGGGGCTGTGAGATTTATAACACTTGGTGGTTTTGAAGAAGTAGGAAGAAACATGTGTGCAGTAGAAAATAAAAATGATATTTATATTTTTGATGCTGGTTTTCAGTTTACATCTGAAGATGATTCCCCGGGAATAGACTACACATTACCAAATATTCAATATTTAGTAGAAAATAAGCATAAAATAAAAGCTATTATTATAACTCATGCTCATTTAGACCATATCGGTGGTATTCCCTTTTTAATTTCAAAACTTGGTAACCCCCCTATTTATACTAGAAAATTAAGTGCATTATTAATAAAAAAAAGAATGGAAGAATTCCCAAATGTGCCGAAAGTAACTATCAACTATGTAGAAGCTGGCGATATTATTAAAATCGGAGATTACTCTTTTGAATTTTTTGCAGTCACCCACTCCATCCCAGATTCTATGGGAACATCTATAAAAACACCTCTTGGAAATATCATCATTTCTGGAGATTTAAAATTAACTCACACAGATGGAGACCCTTCAGAAACAGAAAAAAAAGTTTGAGGGAAAGTTGGTTCAGAAAAAAATCTTTTAATGGTATCGGACTCAACCAACTGTGAAAATCCTGGGTGATCTATGCAAGAAGTAACTATTCAACATAATGTTGAAGAAATTATAAAAAATGCACCATCTAGAATTATTATCGCAACTTTTGCATCACAATTTGAGAGAATGATGTCCTTTATTAAATCAGCCGAATTACTTGGCAAAAAAGTTATTTTAGAAGGATATTCTGTTAAGGTAAATATGGAAATTGCAAGACTTGCAAAATATTATACTCCAAAAGATAGCACCATTATTAAAGTATCTGATATTGATAAATATCCTGCAGATAAGATAGTTGTAATATGTACAGGAGGGCAAGGCGAAGAATTCGCTGCACTACCTAGAATGGGTCGTGGTGATCACAAATACATAAAGTTAAATAATAAAGATACTGTAGTCTTATCTTCTTCAATTGTTCCAGGAAATGAATTAGCGGTTAGAAATTTAAAAGATGTTTTATTAAGACATGATGTAGAATTAATACACTACAAAACATCAGATATACATTCAACTGGCCACGGAAATGCAGAAGAGCTTGCTTGAATTATAAGACAAACAAACCCACAATTTTTTATTCCAGGCTATGGTTTTCATTCAATGTTAAAGGAACATAGACGTATTGCTGTAGAAAAAGCTGGCATAGATATAAATAATACTTTTGTGCTTGATAACGGCATGATTTTAGAGATGACAGCACCAAATGAAGCTAAAATATTACCAATTAAAGTCCCTTCATCCCCTATTTTTGTAGATGGATACTCTTTATCAGATGTTAAAAAAACTGTTATTTCTGACAGAAAAATGTTGGCTAAAGAAGGATTTATCAATGTTATTATTCTTATAAACATCGGAAAAAAAAGATTGCAAAAATCACCAGACATCTTATCAAGAGGTTTTATCTATTTAAGAGAATCTCAAAAATTACTTGTAGAAACTAGACAAATCGTAACAAGACTTGCTAATGATGAAATAAAAAAAGCAGATGGTGGAAAAATTGAAGTTGATTCTTTAAAAGAAAAAATGCATGAAAAACTAGAAGCATTTTTCTTACAAAAAACTAACAAAAAACCAATCATTATTCCTGTTGTATTAGTTG
>JALUMP010000028.1 GCA_027039745.1 Candidatus Parcubacteria bacterium | reverse complement strand
AAAATTAAAAAAGATAGTAAGAATGTAAGGAGAAAAAATGAAAGTTGAAGATTTCGCAAGTAGATTGCATGTTATAAGATATATAGATGATGTATTTAAAAAAAACAATTGCAAATATTATATTTTATATAATTATAAGACAAACAGTAGTAGTGATAGAAAAGTTAATTGGTCTATCGAAGAAATAATAGAACTTTTGTTTAAAAAGAATAGTAAATATGAAGTTTTTATTCCTGCTATTGATAAATATTATTATTCTGAAACTGTTCCTGTTGGCATTTTAGATGAAATACTACAAAGAATGGAAGAAAGAGGGGTTAAATAATGTTACAAGTTTTACAAGAAATTTTTAGTCATGAAAATATGACTATAGTATCTGGTTCTACTGTTGATATATCTGTTGGCCGTAAACAAGGTATAATTAACGGATGTCTAATAAAAATATCTAAATTGAATAAATTAGATGTTTTTTTTATAGAAATGGAAAAATATTCTGGTGCTTATTCTTATTCAAAAGAAGAAGGTGAACAATTTGTAAAAAAAGAAGCAATTTTAACTATCTTAAAAAAAATAAACAAAGAGGTGAAATAAAATGGGATTAGGAAATAATAAAGAATGGAGTGATACAAATAGATTTTCTCAAACTGGATATAGTGCTAGCACTATATTTCCAAAGAAAAAATATTACACAGATCCTTTAAAATATGAAGAAGATCTTAAATCTGCAAATGCAAGAGAAGAATCTCATCAAGAATTTTTATATGATTTAAAAATGGAATATCAAGAAGATCGTTGTAATTGTGATTATGATGATTGTGATGATGATTATTGTGATGATGATTAGCTGTTTTTTTGCAAGAGAATTTTTAAACTCTTGCATTATCCATTTTGGATCTATTTCAATGAACTTCTCTAAAATATTTAACAGCATTTTTAAAGTAAATAGTTTTTAAAAAAACCATCACCTAAATTTTTTTGTCTCAACAGATTATTCTGCTGAGGATGTGACATTATTTTTCTGTTAATAAATCTTGAAGTGCCATTGTCGCTGCTGCGATATCTAGGTCGCTAGAAAATAAAACATCAACTATATCAATTGTTGTCAATTCTTGAGATAATACTTGTTCTTTCATTTTTGGATTTTCTGCTACAAATCTATTAAATACTGTCAATAAAAAATAACTTAATGCACCTTTTGTTTTTTCTAATTCTATTGATACAAAATGAAACAATAATACATACCAGTCTACTTCAGGAATTTCATCTATCACTTTGTCTGTCAGCACAGTAATTTTATCTTTATCTTCTGATAAATCTCTTAGCTTTTGGATAGTTCTATTAATAGAATTCCCCATTGTTTTGTTAATTATAACGATATCTTCTTCTGTTAATTCTTTTTTACTTGTAAGTTGAAGAATTGTGCACAGATTTTTAATTTCTTTTGATTTTTGTATATTCATTGTTAACACCTTTTTTTATTTAATTATACTATTTTTTTTTAATAAAGTCAAGTTTTTTATAGAAATTTATTATTTTTTTGTAAATTGTGAAAGATAATGTTTTTAGATGGAAGTTTAGGTGAAAGATGGTTAATATAATGACAATTTTTCATCATTATATTAACTTTTTCCTATAGATAGGAGAAAAAATTAAAAATTAACCACCGATATATGCACTATCACCTGCTAATGTTCTTTCAAGAATTTTCAAGAAAGTTGGATCCAATGTATTTGCTTTTTCTTTAAGAATAAAAAAGCCAGCATTTTGGTCATCATTTTGAGGAACAACAAGAATTCTTAATTGTCCACCTGCTGAACCACCAAGTTCAATGTATGGTCCAGTATAAGGTGATGTCACACCTGTCGGCCAGTTTTCCCAATGATCACTATCCATAGAACCACTTGGATCTTGATTTACGATTTTTGCTTCTTTAAATCCAATATCTTTGAAATATTGAACACTTATGTCTTTATAACTACCATGTCCACCATAATAAAACTTTGCTTGACCATTCATATTACTTAACATAATATTTACTTTTTGTGCTTCAGTAACATACTGAGCCCCTTTTGAATTTGAACTCAACAAATTTGATGAAAAAAGTCCAATGATAACTAACAAGATGACAATTACTGCGATAAAACCTACTAACATATTTTTTCCTTATATTTTTTTAATTAAATATCTTGCTTAATTCTTACAAATGTTTTTTACAAGATTTCCGCATTATAACATAAATAATAAAAAAAGTTCATCAAGTCTAAAATTCAAATTAATTTTGTTTAGCCATTTTTTTATCAAAAACAATTTTTTGCCAGCCCTCTGGTGCTTCTGCATCTTTTGATCTAACCATAGATAATGCTGAAACTTTTGGTTTTAAGTATTTTAATAAATCTTCTTTTACTCTGATTCTGTCTGCAACTTGTTTTGTATATAAATTATCAACACCAAGAACTAATTTCATTGCAGTATTCATTAAGATATCATCAGAAAAATGATGAATAGATTGGCTTGCAAAAAGAATACCTAATCCATATTTTCTGGAACCTATTGCAATTTTATTGTAAATAGAATCTTTATCGTTATCTATAAAATCACTAGCTTCATCTATTATTATAAATTCTCTAGCTCTATCTGTAATTCCCTTACTTATAGAATGATCATATATTTTTTTTGCCATTGTATCAATAAACACTATTTTCTCATCTAGGCTTAATGTTTTTAAATCAAATCTGAACACTTTTTTAGATGCATCAAAAGAAATTCCCCCACCATTAAATACACCTGAATCTTCTAGTAATTGTATTCTATCTAGCAGACTTTCAACCATTTTAGAAGCATTTTTTTTCATTTCTAATATTTTCTCAAATTCTTCACCTGTTTTAATATTATCAATGAAAAGGGAATAAGCTTCTTTGGCTTCCAATTTGCATTCTTCTAGTTTTTGTTCTGCTTCAGTTATCCCTTCTTCTGCATTTTCTGATTGAGAAGCCATTGTTTTTGCTGCTCTATTAACTATTTCAAGTTGTTGAGCAACATTTAAATCTGCGGTTAATTCTAATGCATTTAATGATGTTTCCATAAATATTCTTAAATCATATAGTGTAGGAGATTTTCTGTTCCATGTAGATGGATCTTTCATCTTTATACCTTTTGATGCATACAAAGATTTTAGATATCTACTTAATGAGGCAATTTGTCTTGGTCCTAATTTTGTCCCAGTTTTATTTATTGTTTTAATAACTTCATTTATTCTTTTTCTTGGTCCACCGTATTGTCTATTAGGTGAAATTTCTAAAATATTAATACCATTTCCTGCTGTTTCTGAAAAATCAACAGTTGAAATGTTACTTTTCCCAATATTTTCTCCAATATCTCCATGAACATCAAATACATATACTCTTTCTACTGATGGTACATTAATCATTTGCTGTATTATCTTGTTTATACTATAAGTTTTTCCTGAACCTGAATATCCAGTAAGAATTCCATGAAAGTTTGCCGATTCTTTTAAATCCCAATAAAAGGGATTACCTCCCCAACTTAAATAACCTAAATTTACTTTCAAAATATATCCCTTATTTTTTATATATTATAACAAAAAAAACACTTTTT
>JALUMP010000027.1 GCA_027039745.1 Candidatus Parcubacteria bacterium | reverse complement strand
ATGACAATCTTACATACAAAGAAGTTAAACAAGCTTTACAAACATTCGTTTTTAATCTAAATGTTCCAACTCGTGTTGGTTTTCAGACTCCATTTACAAATATAACTATGGATTTTACTGTGCCAAAGATGTTTGAAAATCTTCCTGTCATTGTAGGTGGTAAACCGCAAAAAGAAACATATAAAGAGTTTCAAAAAGAAATGGATATGATAAACAAAGCTTTTTTGGAAGTTATGAAAGAAGGAGATGCATCTGGAAGAGTTTTTACATTTCCAATTCCAACTTATAACATCACAGAAAATTTTGACTGAGATAATAAAAATGTAGAAATTTTATGAGAAGTTACAGCAAAATATGGTATTCCTTATTTTGCCAACTTTATCAATTCAGATATGGATGCAGAAGATGCAAGATCTATGTGTTGTAGGTTAAGAATTGACAACAGAGAGCTTCGTAAACGTGGAGGTGGTCTATTTGGGGCAAATCCTCTAACTGGCTCAATAGGGGTTGTAACAATTAATCTTCCAAGAATTGGAAAAAACGCAAAAGATGAGCAAGAACTTTTTGCAAAATTAGATGAGTTGATGGATTTGGCTAAAAATTCATTAGAAATAAAAAGAGAGCTTTTAGAAAACCTTACCGATGGTGGTCTTTACCCTTATACATCTTTTTATCTAAAAAAGATAAAAGACCAATTTGGTAAATATTGGATTAATCATTTTTCAACTATTGGGCTTGTAGGGATGAATGAAATGGTTTTAAATTTTATGGGTAAAAATATTGGAACCGAAGAGGGAAAAGAATTTGCTGAAAAAGTTTTAGAATATATGAGAGAGCGTTTGATAGTTTATCAATCTGAAACTGGCAACAATTACAATTTAGAAGCAACTCCTGCCGAAGGAACTTCATATAGGTTGGCAAGAATTGATCAAAAAAATTATGACGATATGATATTTGCCAACGGAAAAGGTAAAGAGATAGGAGCTCCTTTCTATACCAACTCAACACACTTACCAGTCAATTATACAGATGATATTTTTGAAATTCTAGATTTACAAGATAAATTGCAAACAAAATACACAGGAGGAACAGTAATTCATTTTTTCATTGGAGAACAAATAGAAAATCCAACTACTGTTAAAAATCTTGTCAGAAAAATAGCCGAGCAAAACGAGCTTCCTTATTTTTCAATTACTCCAACATTTTCTGTTTGTAATACTCATGGTTATATCGCTGGAGAACAACAAATCTGCCCAGATTGTGGAGAAAAATGTGAAGTTTATTCTAGGGTGGTGGGGTATTTGCGACCGGTTGAGCAGTGGAATGATGGGAAGCAGGCAGAGTATGTTATGAGAGATCAGGTTGATCAAGCTTCCTTAAAAGATAAATGCTAGGAAAAATCTAAAAACTGACGAATAACTTTGTCGTTTTCGTGAAATTTTTTCTCACGGTATACCTATACCGCTCCAAAAAATTTCACTCAACTCCTCGTTCTTCATCCAGTTTTTAAATTTTTTAAAGAAATAAAAAATATGTATAAAACAATAAAAGAAATAGATAGAATAAGAGGAAAGGTTAATGAAAATAGGGGTTCCAAAGAAGTAGACTATACAATCAGTAATAACGAACAAATTATGAATTCTGCTTTAGATGTCATTAAAGAAACTTCGGTAGATTTAAATGATATAGAATCACATCCTAAAAAGAGACTCGTTCTGGTCGGTGCTTTACAATCACTATATACACAGCAAGATGCACTTTTTGAATTATATAAAATTTTTAAGACATGTAGTCAAAAAAAAAATCCATAAGTTTTTGAAGAATCAAAATTGTAATGATTTAATGAGTATTAGAACAATAAGAAATCAAACTACAGCTGGTCATCCAAGTAATAGTTATGGGAATATAAACTATATGGGTTATCCAAATGGTTTTACTGGTGATGATTTTTGTTTTACTTACTTTTTGAACAAATATAATCAAAATAGTGGGAATACAAAAAAATCATATACTAAAAATTTAAGAGATTTAATAGATAAACAAGATGTAGAGTTAAGTAAAATGTTGTCTAAAATTTCTGACGGTGACATTTCAAAGCACTATTAAAATTTATAACCAGTATGTTAATAAGAGGACCACTAAAATTTTCAATAATAAAATAAACACAAATCTTTTTTGTTTGTATTGCGAGCTTGCGAAGCAATCCAGTTTTAGATTATATATATTTAATATATAAGTGATACAATTATTATAATGGTTAAAAAGAAAAGTATTAAAAATATTAAGATAAATAATAATTTAGTTATTTATCAAGCAAAAAATGGAGCAATTGAGTTTCGAGGTGATTTTGATAGTGAAAATATTTGGGGGACACAAAAACAAATAGCGGAAGCCTTTGGGGTAGATGTCAGAACAGCAAATGAACATATTAAAAATATTTTTAAAACTGAGGAATTAAAAGAAAACTCAACTATCCGGAAATTCCGGATAGTTCAAAAAGAGGGGGTTAGAGAAGTTACTCGTGATATTGAACATTATAATTTAGATATGATTATTTCAGTAGGATATAGGGTAAACTCTAAAACCGCTACGCAATTTAGAATTTGAGCAACTAAAACTTTAAAACAACACATCACCAAAGGTTATACTTTAAACAAAAAAGTTATAAAAAATAATTATGACGATTTTTTAGATGCGGTTCAAAAAGTCCAAAAGCTTTTACCAAAAGGAAATATTGTAAAAGCTCAAGATGTTTTAGAATTAGTAAAGACTTTTGCAGATACTTGGTTTTCTCTTGAAGCGTATGATAAGGGTAATTTTCCTAAAACAGGATTTACGAAAAAGAAAGTTAAATTTGAAGCAGATGAGCTTTATAATGCAGTTTTAGAATTTAAAAAAGAGTTAATACGAAAAAAAGAAGCAACAGAGCTTTTTGCCCAAGAGAAAAAACATAAGACTTTGGAAGGAATTTTAGGAAATGTTTTCCAAACTGTGTTTGGTGCCGATGCTTATAAAACAATAGAAGAAAAAGCAGCACATCTTTTATATTTTGTAGTTAAAAACCATCCGTTTAACGATGGCAATAAACGAACAGGAGCTTTTTCATTTATTTGGTTTCTAAATAAATCTGGAATAAATTTCCAAAATAAAATTTCCCCAGAGGCTTTGATTACAATCACATTATTAATAGCCGAATCAAAACCAAAAGACAAAGACCGAATGATTGGCTTGGTTTTGTTATTGTTAAAAAACAGGGTGAATAGCAAAGCTAAAAAGGGTGCCCTGGGGTATAAAAAATAATATGTTAACAGGAGGACTACAAAAATTTTCAATGATAGATTGTTTTTTTCAAAAAGTATGATAACATAATATTATAATATAATAAATATGACCACAATTTCAATACCATTAAACCAAGAACTTGTTGATTTTATTCAAGATATGATAGACGACAACAAAGCTGAAACAAAAGCAGAAGTTGTTCGTATGGCTCTAAGAAAGTTGCAAGAAGAAAGATTGATAAAAGAAATAGTCGAAGCAAGAGATTCCGTTAAAAAATATGGTGTTTTTTCTGGGGATTTAGATAAATTGGTAGAAAAAATCTAACTTTATTTTTGTATGATCAAAATCACTTATTC
>JALUMP010000026.1 GCA_027039745.1 Candidatus Parcubacteria bacterium | reverse complement strand
CCTGTATTAAATTATTTTGAAGCTTTAGGGGAAGCTACAAAAAAATACAAAACAATTGCTGTTTCTGGCACACACGGAAAGACAACAACGACTGCAATGATTTACAAAGTTTTGGAAAACCAAAAGAAGACTCCTAATTTAATAGTAGGTTCTTTATTATCTCAACAAGGTAGTAATTATGTATCAGGCAATAGTGGTGACTTTGTAGTTGAAGCATGTGAATATAAGCGTCATTTTTTAAATCTTTCTCCTACAATTGCGGTAATTACTAATATTGAAGAAGACCACTTAGATTATTATAAAGACTTAAAAGACATACAAAATGCATTTTGAACTTTTGCAAAATCTATTCCAAAAGATGGTGTTTTAATTTGTAATAATGACAATGATAATGTTAAACCAATTTTAAAAAATTTAGTATGTAAAGTTATTGATTATAATAAATATTTAATTAATCAAAATATTAAGTTAAAAGTTCCGGGACAACACAATATAGAAAATGCAAAAGCAGCAATGGCCGTTGCTAATTTTTTAGATATTGATTTAAATAAGGCTAAAATTAGTTTAGAACAATTTTCTGGGACATGAAGAAGATTTGAGTTTAAGGGGGAAACAAAAAAAGGTGTAAAAGTTTACAATGATTATGCACATCACCCATCTGAAATAAAAGCAGTTTTAGAATCTGCAAAAAGTTTGATAAAAAAAGATGGAAAGATTTTTGTAATTTTTGAACCTCATATGTTTAGTCGGACTAAGGCATTGATGTCTGATTTTGCAAAGTCTTTTAAAAATGCAAATTATGTTTATATTACACCTATATATCCAGCAAGAGAAAAACCAATCAAAGGTATTGATAATAAAAAATTGGCATATAATATTTTAAAATATAATAAAAACACAAAAGCGGGCTCCATAAAAGAAGCCGTAAGGGAAATTAAAAATATAGCATCAGACGATGATATTATTTTATTGTTAGGCGCTGGAGATATATATCAGTCGGCAGATGAGTTTGTAAAATAATATCCTGTGATATAATTTTTATATTAATAATTATATAAATAGTAATAGTAAAAAAATAATATGCAATTAATATCAATGTCAGCATTATTAGGTTTAGTAGTTGTGGGTGGTGGAATATTTGCAGCAGCATACAATGGCCTTATTAAAAAAAGAATTAGGACAGAAGAAGCGTGAGCAGATATAGATGTTCAACTAAAAAGAAGATATGATTTAATACCTAATTTAGTTGAAACAGTTAAAGGTTATGCTAAACATGAATCAGAAACTTTACAAAAAGTTTTAGAGGCAAGAAGTAAGGCAACATCAACATCTATAAATGTTAAAGATGTAACACCGGAACAAATGGCTGCATTTTCAGGAGCACAGACTGGTTTAAGTGGAGCATTAAATAAACTTCTAGCTGTAGCAGAGTCATATCCAGATCTAAAAGCTAATAAAAACTTTTTAGAGTTACAAAAAGATTTAACTGATACAGAAGATAAAATTCAAGCAGCAAGAAGATTTTTTAATGGAACAGTTCAAGAATATAATATGAGCGTAGAAACTGTCCCTACTAATATTATCGCTTCTATGTTTTCTTTTAAGAAAAAAGAATTTTTTGAACTAAAAGAAGATGATAAAGCAAAAGAGCCTGTTGCGGTAAAATTTTAGTAACGATAGTAAAAGTTATATAGTGTTTTAAAAAAGTTAACAAAGTTGTTAACTTTTTTGTTTGACTTTTCTTTAAGCTTTGGTAGAATGTTACCACTTTTTGTAAAGTTTATTTATGACAAGATCATCAAAAAAAGGTCCCTATGTGGACGATAGATTATTGAAGCGAGTTCAAAACGCAGATTCAAAAAATAGTGGGGTTATAAAGACTTGAGCAAGAAATTCTCAAATTCACCCAGATTTTGTTGGTTTTACGTTTGGAGTTCATAACGGGAGGAAGTTTATAGATGTTTTAATTACAGAAGAAATGGTTGGACATCGTTTGGGAGAGTTTTCATCTACTAAGACATTTTACGGACATGGAGGTAAAATGCAAAAAGAGCTTGACCAAAAGAAAAGAGAAGCAGAGATAACTGCCGCAAAAGCCGCAAAAGCTGCTGCTTAAAATTAATAAGAAATTATGCAAGTAAAAGCAAAAATAAAAAATTTTAGAACAACACCTAGAAAAGCAAGACTTATTGCAAGTTTTGTTAAAGGTAAAGATTTAAAAAAAGTTTTAGCAGAATTAAAATTTATAAACAAAAAGGCTGCGACAGATTTTTTTAAATTACTATCTTCTGCAAAAGCAAACGCAGAGAATAATTTTTCCCTAAAGGCTGATAATTTATTTGTAAAATCAGCGACAGTTAATGAAGGGCAAGTTCTAAAAAGATATAGACCTGGTTCTCAAGGTAGTGCCTCACCTATAAAAAGGAGATTATCACACGTTGAAATAATATTATCTGAAAAAAAAGTAAAAAAAGAAAAGAAAAAATAATAATTAATAATTATGACTCATATAGTACATCCATACGCACATAGACTAGGAAAGATTAGAGATTGAAAATCAAAATGAACATTTTCTAAAAATTCTTATCAAAAATACTTAAAAGCAGATTTTTTCATTAGAGAGTTTTTAGAAAAAGAATTAAGAAACTCTTATGTTTCAGATATTTTATTTGAGAGAGATGGTGAAAAAAAATATACAATTACTTTAAAATCTTCTAGACCAGGAATGATTATAGGGAGGGGTGGTGATGGAATTACAAAACTCACCACAAAAGTAAAAAATATTTTAAAGAAAAATAATTTAGATATTCCTGCAGAATTGAAAATTGTAATAGATGATGTTCATTCTCCAGATTCTGATGCTGGAATTGTTATGGCTCAAATAATAGAAGGTTTAGAAAAGAGAATGCCTTTTAGAAGGATTCTAAAAATGACAGCTCAGAAGGTATCGGGGACAAGAGGCGTTGAGGGGGTTAAAATTACTGTATCTGGTAGATTAGGGGGTGCAGATATGGCAAGAACCGAACATATAAAAAAAGGTAGTATCCCGTTGTCTACTTTTAGAGGAGATGTTGATTTTAGAAAGGGTCGTGCTAATTTACCATATGGGGTGATTGGTATTAAAGTATGGATATATAAAGGTCAGGTCTTTGATGACAAAAAATAATTTATTAATTGTATTAAGAAAGTATTATGTTATTTCCAAATAAAGTAAAACACAGAAAATGGCAAACAGGAAGAAAAAATGTCAAAAAATTAGCTTCTAAAGTTGCGATCAGAGGAAACAAAGTTGCTTTTGGTGATTTTGGAATGAAAGCAGTAGGCCACGTTAGAATGACTTCAAATCAAATAGAGGCAGCAAGAAAAGCTATAAAGAGACATGTTGGAAAACTTGGAAAAGTTTACATAAGGGTTTTTCCTGATAGGCCGGTAACAAGAAAAGCTGCTGAAGTTGGAATGGGAAAAGGAAAAGGTGCACCTGATCATTTTTGTGTAGAAATTTTTACTGGACGAATGTTGTTTGAAGTAGCAGGTGTAACAGAAGATGTTGCAAGAGAAGCTTTGAGGAAGGGCGCAACAAAATTACCAATTAAAGTGAAAGTTATTGGTAGAAATTAATAAATAAATTTTAAATATTATGGCAATTC
>JALUMP010000025.1 GCA_027039745.1 Candidatus Parcubacteria bacterium | reverse complement strand
ACAAACAGAGATTTTACGAAAAAAACTTAAAGACGGAAATACTTTAGATGATATTTTACCAGAAGCATTTGCAACTGTAAGAGAAGTATCTGTAAGAAATACAGGACTTAGACACTACGATGTTCAACTAATTGGTGGTATTTTGTTACATTGGGGAAAAATTGCCGAAATGAAAACCGGAGAAGGTAAAACTTTAGTAGCAACTTTAGCAGTTTATTTAAATGCTTTAGAGGAAAAGGGGGTGCATGTTGTTACAGTAAACGATTATCTTGCACGTAGAGATGCAGTTTGGGTGGGGCAAATATATTCACGTTTAGGTCTTTCTATTGGAGTTATTAATTCTGATGAAGTATCATATGAATACGATACTACATTTCGTGAAGAAAAAGATGCAGAAAGAGATGCAGTTGGAGATCATAAAATAATTTATGAATTTTTAAGACCTACTTCAAGAAAAGAAGCATATAATAAAGATATTACTTATGGAACAAACTCAGAGTTTGGTTTTGATTATTTAAGAGATAATATTACTTTAGATAAAAATCAACTAAGACAACGAGAGTTAAATTATGCTATCGTTGATGAAATCGATTCAATTTTAATTGATGAAGCACGTGTTCCTTTAATAATTTCTGCTCCAAAACAAGAAGGAAAAGATTTATATCTACGTTTTGCAGAAATTGCAAAAATATTAAGTCCTAAAGAAGATTATGAAATAGATGAAAAAACAAAATCAATAATGATTAGTCCATCCGGTATCGACAAAGCAGAAGCGGCTTTAGGTGTAAAAGATTTATATTCAGGAGAAAATTTACATTTGATTGATCACTTAGAACTTGCAGTAAAAGCAAAAGCATTATTTAGAAAAGAAAAAGAATATTTAATTCGCGATGGAGAAATTTTAATTGTAGATGAATTTACAGGACGAACTCAAGAGGGAAGACGTTGATCTGATGGTTTACACCAAGCAGTAGAAGCGAAAGAAGGAGTTGAGATTCAAAACGAATCACAAACCTATGCTTCTATTACATATCAAAATTATTTCAGAATGTATAAAAAATTATCTGGAATGACAGGAACAGCGGAAACATCAAAAGAAGAGTTTTTTAAAGTTTATAAATTAGATGTCGTTGTAGTCCCAACAAATAAACCTGTCGTTAGAGTAGATAAAGCAGATTTGGTTTTCGCAACAGAAATAGGAAAGTTTAAAAATATTGCTAAAAAAATTGACGAACTACAACAAAAAGGCCAACCTGTGTTAGTCGGAACAGCATCAGTAGAAAAATCAGAGTTATTGTCTGACTTCTTAACAAAAAGAGGTGTTAAACATTCTGTTTTAAATGCAAAAAAACATGAACAAGAAGGGCAAATTATTGCAGACGCTGGTAAAAAAGGAGCTATCACTATTGCAACCAATATGGCTGGACGTGGAGTTGATATCAAACTCGGAGGAACTTCTGCTTCAAAAGAACAAGCAGAAAAAGTTAAATCTTTGGGTGGTTTGTATGTTATGGGAACAGAAAGACACGAATCAAGAAGAATTGACAACCAGTTAAGAGGCCGTTCAGGAAGACAAGGAGATGTTGGAGAAACACAATTCTTTATTTCTTTGGATGATGAATTATTGAGAGTTTTTGGTAACCAAGATTTTCTTAAAACTGTTCTTAAGAAAAAAATGGAACTAGAAGGAGGAAAAGACGCACCGATTAGGTCAAAAATGATGTCAAAAACAGTAGAGTCTGCACAAAAGAAAATAGAAGGAGCTCATTTTGACTCAAGACAACATGTATTAGAATATGATGATGTATTAGATATACAAAGAAAATTAATCTATGCAAAAAGAAAAATTGTTTTAAATTCACAAGATGATGAAATTCAAAATGTATTAGATAGAGATTTCGAAGATGATAAAAACTTTTTAGAAAAAGCACAAGTAAAAAAAGATGAGCTTGGTGATGATGAATTTTATAAATTTGTGAAGAAAAAATATCTTGAGATAATAGACACTATTTGAGTAGAACATTTAAATGTTATGGAACATTTAAAAAGGTCCGTCTTGTTACAAGCTTATGGACAAAAAGACCCATTAGTAGAATACAAAAAAGAAGCAAAAGATAGATTTGGAGATTTTTTTGAACGAGTAAAAAAAGAAATTAAGAGAAATATAGAATATTTAGATACGTCTTTTTTAATGAAAACTCTACAAATGCAATCTGAAATGGAAAAACAAGCCAAACAAGCACTAGAAAACTCTATCCATGACGAAGAACAAGGAGAGAAAAAACAAAAACCAGTAACTACAGAAAAAAAAGTAGGGAGAAATGAACTTTGCCCCTGTGGAAGTGGTAAAAAATATAAAAAATGTTGTGGGGCTAATAAATAATTTTAAAGTTAAAAAATTTTAATTAACTTCAATTTGGGCTGGAAAACAACTACGTCATTTTCCTGCTTTTTGTATTTTTATGTTAAAATATTATTAATATGAATAATAAAAAAAAGAAAATAGCCATAAATGGTTTTGGACGTATTGGAAGATTATTATTAAAAATGTCTCTACAAGACAAAAATATGGAAGTTGTAGCTGTCAACGATTTAGGAGATATTGATAATATGGCTTATCTTTTAAAATACGATACTGCACAACCAACTTTTTCAAAAAAAATATCCACCGAAATTATTTCAGAAGATGAAAAATATTTAATAGTTAACAATCAAAAAATTAGATTTTTTTCAATTAAAAATCCTCTAGATTTACCATGAGGTGAATTAGAAATAGATGTTGTAGCAGAATGCACAGGAGTTTTTGCATCATACGATAAATCAAATATGCATCTAGAGGCAGGAGCCAAAAAAGTAGTGATTTCTGGCCCAGTTAAAGAAGAACAAAATTATGAAGTAAACGAAAATATTTCTGGTTCAACCATTTTAATTGGTATAAACAACATCGAAGCAAAAGACCACACTATTACCTCAAATGCTTCTTGCACAACCAACGCTGCTGCTGTGCCATTAGATATTCTAGGGCAAAAATTAGGTATTGAGTCTGCGCTTTTAACTACTATCCACTCATATACAGCAAGCCAAACGATTGTAGACAGGGCAGTGCGCCCTGGAAAAACAGACTACAGAAGAGGTAGAGCAGGAGCAATGAATATTGTACCAACAAGCACAGGGTCTGCAAAACAGGTAGGTAAAGTAATAGAAGAGTTATCTGGAAATTTTGATGGAGTATCTATAAGAGTACCAACAGTTGCAGGATCTATCGCAGACATTACCTTTATTAGTAAAAAAGAAACAAATGTCGAAGAAGTTAATGAAATTTTAAAACAGGCCTCTCAAGAAAAAAAATATGAAGGTATTTTTAGAACAGAAGATGAACAAATAGTATCTTCAGATATTATCGGAGATACTCATGCAGCTATTGTTGATCTTAATTTTACAAGAGTATCTGGTGGAAATTTGGTCAAAATTTTCGTATGATATGACAATGAGGCAGGATATACAAATATGTTATTGAAACATATTAAAGAAGTAAGTAAAAATATTTAAATATGAAAAATTTAAAAACATTAGTGGGGAGTGTAGTTGCATTAGTTGTTGGAACAATTTTGGCTTTTTTGGTGCAAAAAAGTCCTATTCCAATAGATCAAAATGCTGTAAAAGATGTGCAAAACACTCTTACAAAGACTATTTTAAATCAAAGAAAAACAAATGAAATCA
>JALUMP010000024.1:1766-3747 GCA_027039745.1 Candidatus Parcubacteria bacterium | reverse complement strand
ATATAGAATTGAAACAAAGCCTTCCTTTTTCATCTATAATCTTTTTTTCAATTGTTTCTTTTGTCCAAAAAAATTTAAAAACAAAATTACTGTTTTCAATGAAAGAAAGAGAAAAGGATATTGTTTATCTTAAAGAACATTTTCAATCAATCTATTCTTTACAACAAGAAGTACAATCAACATCAAAAAATATAAGTTTTAAATCAACGATAAAGACGGATATTTATAAAGGAATTCTGAACTCTATTCTTTTAGATAGAACAAAAATCATTTTCTTAAATTTTTCATATTTCGGGATAGTAAATAGTAGCAAATTGTTAGAAATGTATTATGAGTTTTGTTTATTAAATTATGTGAACAAAATTGATTATATATATATTTATTTTGTAAAATTTCAAAAATTAGAAAAAATCAAAACAGAAGATATTTTTTTTAATGGGGAAGAAGTTTATTCTTATTTAAAAGAACACCCATTGAGACAAAAAATTGCCATGACATTTAATACGGCACAAAAAGAATTTATTAAAGGCAAACCGCCACTATTAGCTATTGCTGGACCAGGTTCAGGAAAAACAGAGACATTGATTACAAAAGTTGCAAATGAGTCAAAAGAATATGGTTTTCATAAACTTTTATTATTGACTTTTACAACTAAAGCATCTATGGAAATGATTGAACGACTTGAGAAAAAGATAGGAATATTGGGGGATGTTCCAAATGTTGGAACCTTTCATAGTGTATTTTTAAGAATATTGTTTTCGACAATTTACAAGGGTTGGAATCTTATTTTATCAGGAGAAGATAATGCTATTTTTAAAAAAATATTTTGTAAACAT
This sequence comes from Candidatus Parcubacteria bacterium, assembly GCA_027039745.1. Classification (GTDB taxonomy): domain Bacteria; phylum Patescibacteriota; class Minisyncoccia; order Phycocordibacterales. The sequence goes on along the minus strand of JALUMP010000024.1, from coordinate 2,911 downwards.
TCAAAAATAAATTTAGATACAGATCTTAATAAATATTGTAAAAATAGATATAATGAAAATTATAAGGATTTAAAAACAAGTATTTCAAAAGCTATATATGATTGTAATACAACCAAGAAGTCAATTTCTAAATACTGTGAAGAGATATACGATAAAACTTTTGGTAGAATTGTTTTTGAATATATTCAGGTAAAAGAGAATAAAAAGAAAATGAATTTTGATGACATTCTTAGATTGACTCTATACACTTTAAGTAAAAATAAAACTTTTAGAGAACGAATTCAGAATAGATTTAATATGATTTTTATTGATGAGTTCCAAGATACAAATCTGATACAATATAAAATTGTAAAGATGATAAGTAAAAAAAAGAATGTTATAGTTGTCGGTGATCCAAATCAGTCTATCTATGCTTTTATGAATGCAAGATTAGATAATGTCATTAATTTTTATGAAGATTTTGAGCCTACAGTTATTCAAATGAATACTAATTACAGGTCAACTAAGAATATAGTTTCATTAACTAATGCCATAACAGAAAGTTTTGAGTATAAAATAGAATTTAATGGGAATACTTTAAAAAGTTTAAAAGCAGATCTTGATTTTGATGGGACTAAAATAGAAATAGTATCGACAAATAGAAGAGATGTTTATACCTATGAGATAGTGAAAGAAATGATAGATACAGGAACAAAACCTACCGATATTGCGATCATAATAAGAAAGAATCGAGATAGTTCAAAATTGGAAACTTTATTACATAAAAATGGAATATCTTTTTCAAAAAGAACAGGTGTTAATTTTTATGAAAAAAAGGAAATTCTAACTGTGATCAATTTATTCCAATTCTTTTATGATAGAAAAAATTATTCAGCATTTCAAGCTTTTTTTGAGAATATGTATAATATTGGAATAGAAACAACAAATTCAATAGTAAGTATTGCACAAAATGAAAGTGAAAATATTAGTGTTTTTTTATTAAAAACTAATAAAGAGTTATTAAAATACAAAAGATTTAAAGAAGTGCTAACTATTCTTGAGATAATGGAAAATACTAGTGATGTTGATTTTTCAGACTTTGAAAGTTTCATCTCTAAAATTTCATTAATAGATAAAATTTTAATTATTTATAAAAACGAACAAGA
>JALUMP010000024.1:0-1756 GCA_027039745.1 Candidatus Parcubacteria bacterium | reverse complement strand
CATATTTTTTTAGGAAATGAAAAAAAAGATTTTAGTAAACAAATTCAAAGTATGTTTTTATCTAAAAATATTACAGCTGATTTTAAAAATGATATTACAATAACAACAGCACATAGTGCAAAAGGATTAGAGTGGGATAATGTTATTGTTATGGATATTAGTAAAAATAATTTTACTGAATGCAGAGAAGATTCATGGGCTTTAGATGATGAGCAAATAAGATTATTATATGTAACAATATCAAGAGCAAAAGATAATTTGATACTGGTGCACCAAAACGAAAACATAATTAATAAGAAAATGAAACAAATGGATATTATTTTAAATAATATTTTAAAAAAATATCCAGAATTATTTAATAAAAAAGAAATTATTTATTAAATAATTTGGTATAATATAAAAAAAAGGAAATATAATGAAAAAAAGAATATTGTATTCTGTTCTGTTATTGTCAATATTAAACTCTTCTGCGATGGCTTACGATAGTTTTTTTGAAGGGTTGGAAAGTGAAAATCCAACTGAGCCTTTCATGGAAAATACAAAAGTTAATGAAATAAAGCCACAATTTGATATAAAAATTGGATATTCAACTATAAATGCAGATGATACTAAAATGATTGATACTCATAGTATTGGTTTTGAAGTTAATTATAAAATTGCAGATGATGGAATTTTAAAAGCTTCAAATGTTTCTTATTTTGGAATTTTAGGGCACATATCAAGTGGTTCTCAAAAAAGTACCAATAAAAAATATAGTGACAAATTAGGTGACATATTTTTAACAAATGGGTGGTATTATGATACTTGCAAAACAGATGTGTCAGTATTCGCTGGATATTCAGCTATAAAACAATATATAGATGGTCAAATTGAGATTGAAACTCCTCATTATGGTATTGGGCTTAAAAACTCTTTTAAGCTCGCTAAGAGTGATTTATGGGCTGGATTTGGTCTGTCTTATTCTTATGGAAATTCAAGTACATATACAGTTGATAATATAAAGCAAAAAAAGAATACTTTTGTAAATGATTATAAGATTGATTTTCCATTAGAATTGAGAACTTCTAAAAATTATTCATTATTCATTAAATATGAATATGAAGTTGCCAATACAACACATTTTTCTATGCACACACATAGAACAACTGTCGGAGTACATGCTGTTTTCTAAATCTCACCAAAAAAATTAGAAAAAGACCCCTTAAATTTGTTTATGGGGTGAATGATTTTTATCTTATTTTAATAATTTATATTATATAATATAAAAGAATAAAAAGGATATTAATGAAAAACATTAAAATAAATAAGATTATCAAAGAAAAAAATAATGATTCGGAATTTATTTTTTCTACATTGATTAAAAATGGGGTGTTGACAGTTAATATTAATAATGATTATTACGAAGATGGAATAAAAATAAAAAAATTATCAAAAAAATTATATTTATTACTTCAAAAATTAGGATTTCTTTTAAATAATAAAAGCACAGAAACTCCACCTATATTATTTTTTTTCCATAATGGAGAAGATGGTAAATATATGTTCAATTCTTTTCTTCTTTCAAAAGAAGATATTCAAGAAATATTACCAATAGTTAAAAAACATTTTGAATAAAATATCGAAATATAGAACCTAATCAAACCTGATCATAAGACCAAAAGATTAAGCATTAAGAAGAATCAAGTGATTCCCATTCTCCTATTTCGAAGAGAACTAAGAAAGATATATATAAACTGTCTCACAAATTTACTTTATT
>JALUMP010000023.1 GCA_027039745.1 Candidatus Parcubacteria bacterium | reverse complement strand
TGCTTATATAATATCATGATAATTAAAAAAAAGAAAACAGTTTATAAATTTTATTTTATTTTTTTCTTGCTGTTGTTTTTTATGTTTTTTTTGTTATATCATAATTTTATTTTATTTTTTAAGTTTTATGGGTTTCAAGATGATAATTTTTTATTGCAGCATAAAATAGAGGAGCAAGAGATCCAAAAAAAGACTCTTCAGAAAGATTTGTTGTTACTTGATACTTTTATTGGTAAAGAAAATGTTATCGTTGAGCAAACTTTTACCAAAAAACCAGGCGAAAAGGTTATTGAGATTCTTCGTAGTAATTAAAATTTAAAATTTATAATATATTTCCTGTGGATAAAATTGTGGAAATCATTATTTTACAACACTTTACAGGTTATTGACATTTATGTTTTTTTATCAAAACTTCTAAAACCCTTATATAACAATGTTTTTTTGTTATTTTTCTGTTTTTTTATCTAAAAAAAACATTTTTTTTATATTTTGAGTAATACACAGTTTTATTTTAGTCTTATTTTTTTGTTTTTTAAAAAATAACAATCAAGAAAAGAAAATGTTGTTAGTGATAGAAAGAATAGATAAAAAAGATAACATAAAAAAAGGCTTTAGAAAGTTTTTTTTTTTGTTATAATGAAAGGCAGTTATGTTATATCTTGATAGTGTTGAGAAAGTATATTCAAATGGTGAACAATCTATAAAAGGGGTTTCTTTAAGTATTGAAAGAGGAGAATTTGTTTCTTTGGTTGGATATTCTGGTGCCGGAAAAACAACATTATTAAAAATGATTTTAGGGGAAATAAGAGCAACTAAAGGACATGTTTATTTTGATTCTGTAGATATAACTGATTTAAAAAGAAACAAAATGAATCAGTATCGTAGAAATATTGGTGTTGTATTTCAGGATTATAGATTGATTTCAAATAAAACTGTTTATGAAAATGTTTCTTTTGCTATGGAGGCTGCAGGCAAACCAAGTGTTGAAGTTAAGAAAGATGTTCCACATGTTTTAAAGTTAGTTGGTCTATGAGATAAGCGAGAATCTTTTCCAGCTGAATTATCTGGGGGTGAGAAACAGAGGGTTGCAATAGCAAGAGCAATTGTTAATAATCCAGATTTAATCATTGCAGACGAACCTACTGGTAACTTAGATCCAATAAATACTGTCGATATTATTAACATATTAAAAAAAGTAAATTCTTTTGGGACTACTGTGATACTTGCAACCCACAATAAATCTATAGTCAATACATTAAGAAAAAGAGTTGTAACTATAAATAATGGTAAAATTATTAGAGATGACAAAGATGGAACATTTGTTTTATAAAATAGTATAATAATTATTATGTTAATTACATTTAGGAGAATAATAAAATCTGGGATAAAAACTTTTTTAAGGAATGGTTTTTTATCCGCATCGTCTATTTTAGTTATTACTATTACATTGGTGACTATAATGTCTGTTTATTTTGCTATTATATTATTACAGTCAAGCATTAAGCAAGTAGAAGAAAAAGTTGATGTCAATATTTATTTTAAATATGACGCTCCAGTTGATAAAGTATTAGCTTTTAAGGAAACTGTTGAAGGATTACCTCAAGTTGATAAAGATAAAAGTAACTTTTTGTCTAAAGATAAAGTATTAGAAGAATTTAAAAATAAGCATAAAGATGATTTAATTATTTTAAAAGCATTAGATATAGTGGACGGTAACCCCATGGGAGCTATTTTAAATATTAAAGCAAAACAGATTGGAGAGTATAGTGAAATAAATAAATTATTGGGTTCTCAGGATATTCAGCTTAAGTATGGAGATATAGTAGATCATTCCAATTTTCAGGATAATAAAAAAGCCATAGAGAGATTAGATATATTAATTCAATATGTTAAAAAAATTGGTTTAATTATTTCTGGTGCTTTAGTGATTATTTCTCTAGTTGTAACTTTTAATACTATGAGGTTGATTATTTATACTTTTAAAGAAGAAATTTCAGTTATGAGATTAGTTGGGGCATCTAAATTTTTTGCTAGAGGTCCATTTGTAATAGAAGGTATGATATATGGTGTGATCTCAGCTTTTTTTGCTTTGTTTTCTTTTTGGGCTATTGTTTATTATATGACTCCAATTTTAGAGCCAATCTTTCAAACAAGTATGAATCAATTATTTTCTAATAATATTTTTCAGATAATTGGTGCTTTAGTAGCTGGGGGAGTCGGACTTGGTTTTGTATCAACTTATCTTTCAGTATCTAAGTATTTAAAAATATAAACAATTAATGAAATAAATATGAAATTATCTTCAAACGAAATTAGAAAAAGATTTTTAGAATTTTTTAAAGAAAGAGGTCATGCCGTGTTACCATCAGCTTCTTTGGTTCCAGAGAACGACCCTTCGGTGTTGTTTAATACAGCTGGAATGCAACCACTAGTTCCATATTTATTGGGAGAAAAACATCCGAAAGGAAATCGTCTCGTAGATGTTCAAAAATGTGTAAGAACAAATGATATTGAAGAAGTTGGTGATAATACACATTTTACTTTTTTCGAAATGCTTGGAAATTGGTCATTGGGAGATTATTTTAAAAACGATGCTTTAAATTGATCTTTTGAATTTTTAACTTCTCAAGAATATGGTTTAGGGTTAGACCCTAAAAAACTTTATGTAACAGTTTTTGAAGGAGATGAAAATGCGCCAAAAGATTCTGAAGCATACAAGATATGAGAAGAGATATTTAAAAAAGTTGGGTTAATTCCAGAAGAGAGGATTTTTTGAATGGGGGCAGATGATAATTGATGAGATACTGGAGATAGTGGTCCTGCTGGTCCAGATTCAGAGATGTTTTATGATGTGAGTAAAGATGGAGTCAATATAAAAAATAAAGAAGATTTCATAGCTGCAGACTCTAGGCAAGACATTATTGAAATATGAAATGATGTTTTTATGGAATATGAAAAAAAAGATGGAAAAGTTATTGGAAAATTGAAAAATAAAAATGTAGATACTGGAGCTGGGTTAGAGAGATTAACTTCCATTTTGCAAGAAAAAACTTCTGCATATGATACTGATTTATTTGTTGATATTATAGCTTTTTTAAAAGCTAATACTTCTGAGGAATATGCTAATTGTATTTTAAATTTTAGAATTTCTGCAGATCACATAAGAGCTGTGATTTTTATGCTTGCAGATGGAGTGGTTCCTGCAAATAAGGATAGAGGATATGTGTTGAGAAAATTAATAAGAAGGGCGATTGCAAAAATGACAAATCTTAATTTTTCATTTGACAAAACAGAAGGATTGATTGATGTAGTGATTGATAATTATTCTGAAATTTATCCAGAGCTTTCCAATAAGAGAACAGTTATTATTAATGAAATTAAAAAAGAATTAAAGAAATTTAAAAGGACTTTAGATATTGGAATGAAGGAATTTGAAAAATTGATTAATACTAAGGTAAAAAATAATAATATAAAAGAAGTTAATTTTGGTGAGTTTGCAGTTGAACCTATTGCGGTGAATGAGTTGTCAGCAGACGATGTGTTCAGACTTTATTCAACTTATGGTATTCCTATTGAGGTAATTAAAGAAGAGGCAGAGAAAAATAATATTTGCATAGATGATGATGGTTTTAAAAAGAAAGTAGCAGAACATTCAAAAAAATCACAAACCGCATCTGCTGGTATGTTTAAGGGTGGTTTGGGTGGAGATAGCCCAAAAATTAGAGCTTTGCATACTACTACACATTTGATGTTGGCTGGTTTAAGAAAATTTTTGGGAGATGGAGTAACTCAAGCTGGGTCAAATATTACTGAAGAGAGAATTAGATTTGATTTTACTTATCCAGAAAAAGTGGATAGAGAGATTTTAGATAAAGTTGAAGGGTATGTAAATCAAGTTATTAATATTGGAGCTACAGTTAAGGTAACAGAAATGAAGAAAGAACAGGCAAAAAAAGATGGTGTTACTGGAGCTTTTTGGGAAAAATACCCTGATGTTGTTAAGGTATGGACGATTGAAGATGGGGCTGGGAATATTTATTCAAAAGAGTTATGTGGTGGACCACATGCCGAAAATACTTCAGATATTTCAAAGTTTGGTAGTTTTAAAATTATAAAAGAAAAATCGTCATCAGCTGGGGTAAGGCGAATAAAAGCAATTTTACAATAGACTTAATAGTTTAGTTGAATAGGATATCTTCTAGCATTTTAATACGTGCTAAAATTTCTCTTAAGTATGTTTTTAGTGATATTCTTCCGGGAGTTTCTGATATATAGCCAATAGTTTTTATTTTTAGAAGTGTGGCGATTGTTACAGCTCTTTGTGTGTGAAAAAGTTGTGAAACTATAATAAAATCATCAAATCCAAAAATATTTTTTGCTCTTTTTATGGATTGTATTGTTCTGTCGCTTTTTGGGTCTAGGATCATTTTGTGTTCATTGATTCCCATTTTGATTAAATCTTCTTTCATTTGTTGTGCTTCGTTATAGCCACCATCACTGGACCCAGAGAGTAAAAGTTTTTTTACTTTGTTTTTTTTGATTAGTTGGTGTGCTGAAGCGATTCTATTTTTATAAAATTGATTATAGGTGTTGTCGGATGTGTATTTACTAGTTCCAAGAATTAGGGCAATATCTTTTTTGGGGAGTTCCTTGATATTAGTATATTGTGTATTTTGGCTTAAGGAAAGAATTATTAAATTAGAAAAAATAGCAAAAGAAACAAATATTAAACCTATAATTAAAATACTTTTTCTTAAAATTTTTAAAAATTTCATATTTTTTAGAAATGAATAATATTTATTATAGAAATTATAGCAATGATTATCCAAAAAATCTCTAAAAAAAGATTAGACCAATTTTTGTTTTTAAAAACTCTATAGCCCATCATAGACGCTCCAAGTATATTTAAAATTGGGTAAATAATATTATCGCTCGGTAAATGTTGTAACGAATTTAAGGAGTATGCTGTTATAATTAATAGAGAACCTGTTCATCCTATAATTTTTGTTTCTATAGTAGTATTTTTAATTTTTTCTATTTGTGGGTTTTTCATCCTTTTAGTATATCATTTTTCTCTTTTTTTAAAAAAATAAAAAAAGAATAAATTTTACACCCAATACAAAATCCAAAAAAAGACTCTCCGATGACAGCAATTATAAATAACAAAAAAACAATTAAAAAAATACTATGTATTTTTATTAAATAAAGAACTAATAGAGAGGATGAGAATAAGAAACCCAAAAAAGCTGTGAATTTTTTTGGTGCAAAATCTATAGGTTTAGGTGTGTTTTTTAAAGAAGCATTTATTTTTTTAGCAATGATAGAAATTAAACTAAATCTAAATTGTCCAAAGAAACGCATGATAAAGTCAATAGATAAGAATAAAAAAAGATAAGGAAAAAAATAAGAAATAAATAATAAGATTAAAATGAGAAATGATCCTATACGAATATTGTTTTCATCAACATGTATATTTGAAGTTGGACAAGTTTTTGGAAATATCATGGTATATATAGGAATAATTTACAATAAAACCTTTCGTTTTTGAAAGGTTTTATTTTATATTTTTGTAATTTCTACTTTCGATAGATTTTGTCTATGTCCTCTTCGTATTCCAGAACCTTGGTTTGTTTTATTTTTAAATCTCAATGATTTTACTTTTTTATCTTTAAAATTTTCAATAAATTTTCCTTCAACTTCGGTTTTTAGGAGAGGGGATCCTATTTCTGTTTTTGAATCTTTTGAAGTTAATAAAACAGCTTTAAAAACTATTTTATCTCCTTTTTTGTAGTCTTCTGGTAGTTTTTCAATATTGATAATATCACCAGTTGTGACTTTATATTGTTTTCCACCAGTTTGGATAATTGCAAATGTCATAATGAACGAGATTATAACAAAAAAGGTCAAAAAAGCAATATAATGTTGAACGAAGGAAAATAATGTATTAATTTTTTGTGAATTTTTCTGTTATAATATGATGGATGAAAAAAAATGGTTTTATTAAAGAAATAATTGTCGTAATAGTTGTAATTTATACTTTGGTTTATTTTAATATAGATCCTCATGTAGTATGAGATAAAATTATTGAATTGTGGGGAGAATTAAAATCAGCTGTAATAAATTAAAATTATAGTAGATATTTTGATTATAAATTAAGGTTTTAGAATAGCTCTGTTTTTTAAGTGTTATAATATATTTTATGTCTGATGATAAAAATGAATTTGATTTCCAAATTATTGCGAAATTAAATAATAAAAAAAAGAAGACGCTTGGTAGAGCAGGGGTCTTTAATACTCCTCATGGTGAAATATTCACTCCAGCTTTTGCTACTGTAGGAACAAAAGCTGATGTTAAGGGTGTAAATATAGAACAATTAGACAGTTTGGGTTCTCAAATTTTTTTAGCTAATACTTATCATTTGTATTTTTCGCCTGGTCCTAAAATTTTGAAAAAAGCTGGTGGTTTACATAGTTTTTCTGGTTGAAAGAAACCAATGATGACAGACTCTGGTGGCTTTCAAGCTTTCTCTCTAGGAGCAGCATTTGGAGAAAACATTTCTAAAATTGCTAAAGATGATTCTGGTTTTAAACAAACAGGTTTAAATAAAACTAAAGGTGGTGTTTGTTCTAGTTGTGATATGCCAATTACAAAAAAAATGGCAAAAATTACGGAAGATGGAGTAGAGTTTCGTTCTTATAAAAATGGCTCAAAACATTTTTTTTCTCCAGAAAAGTCAATACAAATACAACATGACTTAGGGGCAGATATTTTATTTGCTTTCGATGAATGCACTTCTCCACAAGCAACTTATCAATATCAAAAAGAGGCGATGGACAGGACTCACAGGTGGGCCAAAAGGTCACTAGAAGAACACAAAAAATTAGAGAAAAAAAAAGATTCTAGTGTAAAAAAACAAGCTTTGTTTGGAATTGTGCAAGGTGGTAGATATGATGATTTAAGAAAAACTTCTGCAGAGTTTATTGGATCTTTAGATTTTGATGGTTTTGGAATTGGGGGCTCTTTTGATAAAGATGACATGGATCAAGTAGTGGCTATTGTGAATGAAAAATTACCAGAAAACAAGCCGAGGCATTTATTAGGAATTGGAGAGCCGATCGATTTATTTATGGGGGTAGAAAATGGAGTGGATTTTTTTGACTGTGTTGCCCCAACTCGTATGGCTCGGCATGGAAGTTTACATACAGAAAATGGAAGGATTAATATTACAAATGCACGATTTAAAGATGATTTTTCTCCAATTGATAAAAAATGCGGTTGTTATACCTGTAAAAATTACACAAGAGCTTATGTGAATCATTTATTAAGAGAAAAAGAGATGTTAGGAATGTCTTTGGCGTCTATTCACAATTTATATTTTGTAGTAAATTTAGTTAAAAAAATAAGAGAATCTGTCATTGATAATCTTTTTTTTGAGTTTAAAAAAGATTTTTTAAATAAATATTACAAAAAAAAGAATTCAGTTAAAGAATAAATCTTTGCATTTAAATCATAAATTGCTAAAATATTAACTATGACAACAGGCACTTCAAATCCACAATCAAACATAGCAAGTTCTCAGGATTTTGTTCCGATTAAAGAAGTTAAAGATGGAGTTGTTGTTTTGGATGATGGAACGCTTGTATCTATATCTTTAGTAACATCTGTTAATATTTCTTTAAAATCTTATGAAGAACAAGAGGTAACTATAAATGCCTTTAAGGCCTTCTTGAATGTTTTAGAATTTCCTGTGCAAATTTCTATCCAATCTAGAAGACTTGATATCAAACCATATTTAGAGATTTTAGAAGAAAGATTAAAAAATCAAACTAATGAAATTTTAAAATTGCAAACTATTGAGTATATTGCATTTATTAAAAATTTTACAGATGCTATTAATATTATGGATAAAAAGTTTTTTTTAGTTGTTTCATATAGACCAGTAGTTTTTTCTGCGGCTAGTAATGGAGTATTTGGGAAAATTCCTTTTTTTGGAAATAAATCTTCAAATAACCAGAAAAATGCTACTAATGATAGAATTATTTTTGAAGAAGCTAAAGCTCAGCTAGAACAGAGAACAGGCTTGTTGAGTTCAGCATTATCAAGAACAGGAGTTAAAATTAAAACTTTGGATACAGAGTCTGTTTTAGAAGTATTTTATAGTATATTTAACCCTGACCAAGGTGGTGTGCAAGGAGTCGTTGGTACTCCAAATAAACATAAATAAATATAATATGGGAATTTCAGATTTTTTTAAAAAAAATAAAAATAAAAACGAAGATGATGCATATAAGATGTCTCCAATTTTACCAAAAGAGATTTATCAGGCTGCTGTTTTGGATTTAAAAGATGTGATTGCACCTTCAGCTTTAGATGTAAAATCAAAAAATATTGATTTAGGTGACAAAATGTCTAGAACTTTTTATATTATTCAATATCCACGTTTTTTGTCTGATGGGTGATTTTCTGAGGTGATTAACTTAGATAAAGAATTTGATATTTCTATTTTTGTTAATCCAATTTCTACAGAATTTGCAATGAAAAATTTGCAGAAAAAAATAGCAGAGGTTCAATCTCAAATTATGGATAGGGAGCGTAAAGGAATGGTGAGAGACCCTGCTTTAGGTTCTGCTTATCAAAATATTGAAGTTTTAAGAGATCAGTTGCAACAGTCTTTAGAAAAGTTATTTTCTGTTGGTGTATATATTACTGTCTATGGAAAAGATACTGATGAGTTAGCAAAGGTTGAAACTGAGATTAGAACAATTTTAGAATCCAAAATGATTTATGCTCGTCCTGCTATTTATCAACAAGCAGAAGGGTTCAAATCAACTATGCCATTGAATTTAGATTTGTTGGGTGTGCAACAAAAATTAAATTCTGGTCCACTATCATCTATTTTTCCTTTTATTTCTTTTAATTTAACTTCAGATGATGGTATTTTATATGGGGTTAATAGACATAATTCTTCTTTAATTTTGTTTGATAGATTTTCTTTGCCGAATTATAATTCCGTTACTTTTGCGGCTTCTGGTGCTGGAAAATCATATGCAACAAAGCTTGAGATTTTAAGGACTTTAATGTTTGATTCTCATGTAATTGTTATTGATCCAGAAAGAGAATATGAATATTTAGCAGAAGCTGTAAATGGAAGATATTTTAATATTTCTTTAACCTCTAATCATCACCTTAATCCTTTTGACCTACCACCTGTTGGCGAAGATGAGTCGGCAACGACAATTTTAAGGAATCAGATAGTTTCTTTGGTGGCTTTTTTTAGGATTGTTTTTGGGGGTATGACTCCAGAAGAAGATGCTATTGTAGATCGTGCAATTGCAGAAACGTATGCATTAAAAGATATTACTCCTGATGTGGATTTTTCAGAAATAGAGCCTCCAATGCTTTCTGATTTTGAAATGGTTTTGTCTGGTATGGAAGGAACTAATGATTTGGTGGCTAAATTATCTAAATATACAAATGGTTCTTGATCTGGTTTTTTAAATAAACCATCGAATGTTGATATGGATAAACAAGTTATTGTATTTTCTATTCGAGATATGGAAGACGATTTACGCCCAATTGCTATGTTTTTGATAACACATCATATTTGAAATACAGTTAGGAGATCATTGAGAAAAAGGCTACTTGTAATTGATGAGGCGTGAACAATGATGAAGTCAGAAGATGCAGCATCCTTTTTGTTTGGAATGGCAAAAAGAGGTAGAAAATACTATTTAGGTCTTTCAACAATTACTCAAGATGTTAGTGATTTCTTAAATTCTCCCTATGGGGTACCTATTATTACGAACTCTTCAATGCAGATACTTTTGAAACAATCATCTACCACAATAGACAAATTACAAGAAGTATTTAATTTAACAGATGAAGAAAAAAACCTATTATTAGAAGCAGGAGTTGGAGAAGGAATATTTTTTGCAGGAACAAAGAGAGCTGCGATTAAAATAATATCTTCATACACAGAAGATCAAATTATTACTTCTGACCCATCCCAAATTTTAGCTATTAGAAAACAAAAAAATATTTTAAATTAATAATTTTTAAAACAATTAATTTTATGAAAACAAATAATAAAAAAAGATTATCCAATGGATTAAGGCAATCTAAGCTTTTTACTAAAACATTAAAAAATGCACCTTCAGATGAAGTATCAAAAAATGCTCAACTTTTAATTAGGGCAGGATACGTTTATAAAGAAATGGCTGGAGTTTATTCTTTTTTACCTTTAGGTTTGAGAGTAATTGAAAAAATAAAAAATATTATTAGAGAAGAATTAAATACAGTAGGAGCCAATGAACTTAAGATGACAGCTCTTCAAAAAAAAGAAGTCTGAGAGCCTTCAAATCGTTGAGATGATGAAGTAGTTGATGATTGATTTAAAACAAAGCTTAAGAATGGAACAAAACTTGGGCTAGCTTTTACTCACGAAGAGGCTTTAACAAATATTATGACAAATTTCGTGTCTTCTTATAGAGATTTACCTATTTATGCTTATCAATTTCAAACAAAGTTTAGGAATGAGCTAAGGGCAAAATCTGGTATTATGAGGGGGAGAGAGTTTGTTATGAAAGATTTATATGATTTTTCTTTAGACAAAGAACAACATGATGATTTTTATGAAAAAATGAAAATAGTTTATAAGCATATTTTTGATAGAGTTGGGTTGGGGAGTCAGACATATCTTACTATTTCATCAGGTGGTTCTTTTTCAAAATATTCCTATGAATTTCAAACTGTTACAGATGCTGGTGAAGATATAATTTTGGTAAATAAAGAAAAAAATATTTCAATCAATAAAGATGATTTTAATAATGAAGTGTTAGCAGATTTTGGGGTGGACAAGGATACTATTTTTAAAGAATATAAATCTGTAGAGGTTGGAGATATATACAATCTAGGTGATAAATTTTCGAAGGCTTTAAACCTTACATATAAAAACGAAAAGGGCGAAGAGCAACTTGTTTACATGGGATCATATGGTATTGGCATACCACGGTTAATGGGTGTAATTGTAGAGGTATTTTCGGATAATAAAGGAATTATTTGACCAGAGAGCGTTGCTCCCTTTCAGATTCATCTAATTAATATCGGTGAGGATAAAAAAGCAGAAGAAATTTATGAAAAACTTCTGGAAAAGGGGATTGAAGTTTTGTGAGATGACAGAGATAAAAGACCTGGAGAAAAATTAGCGGATGCTGATCTGATTGGTATTCCACATAGGATCGTGGTTTCTGCACGTTCTTGAGAAAATGGTGGAATTGAATATAAAAAAAGAGATGAAGAAGAAAGTAGAATACTTTCTATAGAAGAGTTGATAGAGTTTTTTAAAAAATAAATATGTATTCTCAAAAAGAAATTGAAATTTTAAGAGAGGGAGGCAAAAAACTTGCTTGGATTTTAAGTGAGTTAAAAAATTTTTTGAGAGTTGGTCTAGAAGTTGGTGAGATTGAAAACAAGTCATTGAGTTTGATTAAAGAAGTTGGGGCAAAACCAGCGACAGTTGGCTATACCCCAGCTGGTGCATCATATCCGTTTCCTTCTTCCGTTTGTACCTCTATTAATGATGGGGTAGCTCATGGTATTTCAAAAAACAATCGTTATAGATTAAAAGATGGTGATGTTGTTTCTTTAGATATCGTGATTCAATATAAAGGGTTATTTATGGATATTTGCCGCACGTATGGAGTAGGAAAGGTGAAAGAAGAAGATTTAAAACTTATTGCAACTGCAGAAGAGGTAACATCTGAGGCTATTAAAAATGCAATCGTTGATAATACTACAGAAGATATAGGACAAGCTGCAGAGAAGACTGCTAGAGTATATGGTTTTGATACAGTGAAAGAACTTGGTGGACATGGGGTAGGAAAAAAGATACATGATAAGCCGTTTATTCCGAATGCAAAAAATTTAGGTGTTCCTATTGTTAAGATTAAAGAAGGTATGGTATTGGCAGTTGAGCCAATTGTTACTGCTGGAAAATGAAAAATAAAAACAGCGGCTGATGATTATTTGTTTTTAACTTCTGATGGTAAAAAAACTGCACAATTTGAAGATACAATTTTGGTAACAAAAGATGGTCCTGAGATTTTAACAAAACTAAATTAATTTTTTTTACCTTAAATACACGATATTTTTCCATTTTTTTGTTTTTTATTTGTTTGAAAGAAAAAATTATATTTTTTGTTATATATAGTGTAAGATAAAGATGTTCGTTTGTTTTGTATTATATAACGAAAACGAAGATATTTTGTTTTAAAAAGATTATTAAATTAAAAAATTAATTTAGAAAAACAATGATTAAAAAAATATTTATAATGTTAGGGTTTATTTTTATGGGATTTGCAACCACTGTGTTGGCTGTCGGGAACATCCAAGCTATATCTGTAGATAGTTCAAATAAAACTATAAAAATGAAAATGCAGGCTTGTAGAGCGAAATTAGGGGTAAAAGCTAGTAATTTTGCTATTAGGAATTGTGCGCAACCTCAAATACGACCTATCAAAGCAAAATTAATTAAAGCTGAGAGAAAACAAGTCGCTGGATTTAGGCAAGACACAAGGAAACAGGTGAAAGAGTTTAGGGGTAATGTAAGAGCAGAAAAAAAACAACTTAGAGCTGATGTGATATCACAACGAGCTGACATAAAAGCAAAATTAGCAGAGGCGAAGACTCCAGAAGAACGAGAAGCTATTTTGTCAGAGGTTAGAAAACAAAGAGATGAATTAAAAGAAAAAGTTTCAAATAATAAAGAAGAATTATTAAAAAGGAAAATTAATTTTATTAAAACAAGATTAAAATTTGTTTTAAGGAGATACGAAGCTTATAGAATAAGAATAAAAAAAATTGATTCTAGAGTTGAGACAAGAATTGAGAAAATGGCTGATAAAGGATATGATGTATCAAAACTAAAAGAGAAACAAAAACAAGCACGAACTTACATTAGATCTTTGGATGAAAAAATAGACATGATTAAAGAAAAAATATCTCAATTAGATTCAAATTCTGAAATAGTTGAAGTAAGAGCGTTGTTAAAAAATATCAGGGAAGAGTTAAAACTTGCCCGAGAAGATATTAAAAATTATTTTAAATCTGTGAGAGAAATTGTAAAAGAAATGAGATCAATTATCAGAAATAATAAAGCAGAGGTGAAAGTCAATGCTTCAGTTAATAATCAATAAATATGGATAGTAAAAAAATAATTTCAGTTGTTGTAATTTTGGCATTAGTAGTTGGGGTTTTGGTTTTTGTGTTAAAACAAAATGAAAATAATGCAGAATTACCCACAAACAACAATTCAAATAGTAATTTTGAAAAAGTTGTAAAACAAGATAATAATTTTGACGATGATTTAATGAAAACAAGTGAAGTTGAAAATAAGGTTTCTAATGTTTCTGATTCAACAGAAGTTGAAGATATAGAAAAAGATGTAGAAGTTCCTGATTTGGATGTTGACCTTGGGGGGTTAGATGATCTTAATTTAGATTTAAATATTTAAATAAAATTATTTAAATATTATTAAAACCTACTTTACACAAGATAGGTTTTTTAATAGTTTTATATTTTGTGTGAAAAGTTTTTTTAGAGTAAAAATTTAGTAGAATAAATTATAGAAGATTTATAT